>JASHRK010000213.1 GCA_030037405.1 Acidimicrobiales bacterium
CGCTCGGCCGCGTAGGCGACGATCTCGGCGAGGTCCTCTCGGGAGTAGAAGCCTCCGTGAGGAGTGTCGTCGCAGCGCCAGGGCTCGCTCCAGTGCCCGGCGGGCGATCCCCGCCGGAAGGCCCCGATCGCGGTCAGCCTGGGGTAGGCACTTATCGGGACCCGCCAGCCCTGGTCGTCGGTGAGGTGGAGGTGGAAGACGTTGAGCTTGTGGAAGGAGGCGAGGTTGATCATCTTCAGGACGAAGTCCTTCGCCATGAAGTGGCGGGCCACGTCGAGGTGGACCCCCCTCCAGGCAAGACGCGGCTCGTCGACGACCTCGATGCCCTCGATCACGACCGGTTCGTGGGGACGCGAGGCGGCCTTGCGCAGCGTCGAGGGAGGAAGCAGCTGGCGAAGGGTCTGCAAGCCGTAGAAGACACCGGCGGGCGTATTGGCGGAGATGGTGACCCGGTCCCCGCCGGCGACGAGGCGGTAACCCTCGTCTCCCGTCGAACCGGCGGCGTTCTCGGTGGGGGCGAGCAGGAGCACGACCTTGCAGCCGGACCCGCCGGCATCCTGGACCTCGTCGACGGAGACGAGGCTCACGTACCAAGCCGTGCCCGTCTCGAGGACCCGCCTGAACCACCTTGCCACGCCGGCGAGCTCGCGGGGGTAGGCGACTCTCAGGCCGTCAGCGAGCGTCACGGGCCGTCCCTTCGCCATGACGGTCGAGGGCGCCGGCAGGAGGTGGGGGGGCCCGCTCACCGGCCGAGGGTCATTGGCTCGGCGGCAGCGACGTGGCAGGCCGCCCGGTGGCCGGGTACCACCTCGCCCAGCTGTGGCGTCTCCGTGTGGCACCTCTCGACGGCACAGGGACAGCGTGGGACGAAACGGCAGCCTGTCCCGGGGTTCACCACCTTCGGCGGCTCCCCGACGTCGCTCGCGCCGGACTCGTCGAGCGGGGCATGAGGGTCGGGTACCGAAGAGAGGAGCAGCCTCGTGTAGGGATGGCGCGGCGCTGCCAGCACCTGCTCGGCCGGCCCTTCCTCGACGAGGTGCCCGGCGTACATGACGAGCACCCGGTCGGCGACGTAGCGAGCAGAGGCGAGGTCGTGGGTGATGTACAGGAAGGAGACTCCTTCGCGCTCGCGAAGCTCGGTCATGAGGTTGAGGATGCCAACTCGGATCGAGACGTCCAGCATCGAGACCGGCTCGTCGGCGAGGATCAGCTTCGGCCGGAGGGCGAGCGCCTGGGCGAAGCCGATTCTCTGGCGCTGCCCCCCGCTCAGCTCGTAGGGGTACTTCGCCAGCATGGCCCCTGGCGGCGTCAGGCCAACTGCTTCCATCACGCGGAGCGCCTCGGCTCGGCGCTCGGCGCGGTCGAGGTCGGGCCGGTGGAGGGCCATCGCCCTCATGAGTCCGTGGGAGACCCTGAAAGCGGAGTTGATCGAGCTGTAAGGGTCCTGGAAGACCATCGGGACGTTGCCCCGGTAGGCGAGCCTCTCCTTCCGTCTTCGCGCCTCGGAGAGCGGCCTGCCCTCGAAACGCACCTCTCCCGACGTCGGCCTGTAGACCATGGCGAGCAGCCTGGCGATCGTGCTCTTGCCGCTGCCGCTCTCGCCGACGAGGGCGACGATCTCACGCGGTGCGATCGCAAAGCTCACGCCGTCGACGGCGTGCAGCGTCCTTCGCGCCCAGAGAGCGCCCAGCCTGAAATGTCGCGTGAGATCGGCCGTCTCGAGGAGGGCGCCACTCGCCTCGGGGCCGGTTGGCGCCGCCCCGTTCGCCACCGCCTTCGCCACCGTCGCCCGCGCTGCAACTGCCGCCGGCGCCGCCACTGCTACCGGCGCCGCCCGCGCCGCCCGCCCGGCGAGGCTCGGTGCCTCGGGGGCGGCGTCCTTGTAGAGGAGGCACCTGACGTCGGCGCCGCCACAGTGGTAGAGCCTCGGCTGAACCGAGCCGCAGTCGACGGTGGCGTCGGCGCAGCGCGGCTGGAAGCGGCAGCCCGGCGGCGGCGAGGCCATGTCCGGTGGCGAGCCGGAGATGCCGGTAAGCGGCACCCTCTTTCCCCGGATGGACGGGAAGGCCTCGAGGAGCGCCCGCGAGTAGGGATGCCGGGCCTTCCCGAACAGCTCGGCGGTGTCGCCGAGCTCGACGACCTGGCCGGCGTACATGACGAGGAGCCGGTCGGAGAAGTGGCTCACGAGGGAGATGTCGTGTGTCACGAAGATGACGGCGAAGCCGAGCCGGTCCTTCAGTTCCTTGATCTGGCGCATCAAGGACCTTTGGGCGACGACGTCGAGGGCCGAGGTCGGCTCGTCCATGATGACCAGCTGCGGCGTGAAGAGCAGTGCCATGGCGATCATTGCCCGCTGGCGCATCCCACCCGAAAGCTGGTGCGGGTAGCTCTCGAGGTGGACCGGGTCGATCGAGACGAGCCGGAGCACCTCGGCGGACCGCTCGAGGATCTCTTGTTTCGACATGTCGGAGTGCGCCTTGCAAGCGTCCCGCATCTGCTCGGCAAGAGTCATGACGGGGTTGAGGGCGTTCATGGCGCTCTGCATCACGACCGAGTACTCCCGCCAGCGAAGATGGCGGAGCTGCTTCTCGCTCATCTCGACCATCTCGTCGCCCCTGAAGAGGACGCTCCCGCCCGTGATGCCGGCGGGCGGGCTCAAGAGTTGGGCGACGGCGAAGAGGAGGGTCGACTTCCCGCAGCCGGACTCGCCGACGACCGCCAGGAACTCGCCGCTCTCGAGGTCGAGATCTACGTTGTCGACGGCGACGACGGGACCGGCGTCGGTGGCATAGGCGACGGAGAGCTGGCGCACCTCCAAGAGCCGTTGGCCGCCACCCTCGGCGCTCCTCCCGTTGCTGGAGAGCTCAGGTGCGGGCACCCAGCTGCTCCTCTTCTGGCAACAAGAGCTTCCCGTCGAGTGAGTACGCAGGAACGTAGCGGGTACGGGAGAGGCGGCGCACCGGGCGCAGCGCCGGGTTGGAGATCTCGTCGAAGGCGTAGTTCAAGAGGGCGAAGGCTGCCCCGAGAAGGGCGACGCAGGCACCCGGCATGATCGCCCAGAGGGGCTGGCCTGTCTGGAGGGCTGCGTCGTTCTGGGCCCAGTAGAGCATCGTCCCCCAGCTGAGGGCGTTCGGGTCACCGAGGCCGATGAACTGGAGGCCGGCAGCAGCCAGCACGGCGTAGATGGCAGAGCCGAGGAAGGTCGCCACGATGAGCGAGGTGAGGGTCGGCATGATCTCGACCATGATCACGTAGAGGGCCCTCTCCCCCCGGACGCGGGCTGCTTCGAGGAACTCTCGGTTCCGCAGAGAGAGCACTTGTGCCCGTAGCTGGCGGGCGCCGTAGGACCAGCCGACCGCCCCGAGGACGATGATCATGTCCGTGAGCCCGGCGCTCTTCAGATAGGCGGCGATGACGATGATGAGCGGGAAGAGAGGGATGACGAGGAGCACGTCGGTGACGAGGGAGAGCACGCCGTCGCCAACGCCGCCGAGGTAGGCGGCTGAGACCCCGACGATGACGGCGATGAAGGTGGCGAGGCCGCCCGCCGCGAAGGCGATGATGAGCGACTGCCGGGCACCCCAGATGAGCTGGGAGTAGACGTCCTGGCCCTGGGAGGTCGTCCCGAGCCAGTGAGCGGCCGAAGGCCCGAGGCCGGGCTGGAAGCTCATGGCCGTCGGGTTGTAAGGCGCTATCTGGCCGGGGAAGACGGCGAGCACGACGAAGAAGAGGAGGAGGAGGGCACCGGCCGTCGCCTTCTTGTTGTGCCTGAGCGCGCGCCAGAACTTCGCCCCCGGCCGCGTCCGCCGTGCGGCCGGGGCGCCCTCTCTGCCGTCGCCCTCCTGCCCTCGTGCCACCGCCCCCGCCCCTAACCGAGCTCTCTCGTTCGCGGATCGAGGATGGCCGTGAGGACGTCCGCCGCGAGGACGCTGATCAGCACGGCGACCGTGATGAGGAGGAAGAGGGCCTGCATGAGCGGATAGTCGAGGGCGTCCACGGCGTTCAGCAGCATGTAGCCGACGCCGGGGTAGTTGAAGACGTACTCGACGAGGATCGCTCCGGAGACGACGAAACCGACGGACATCGCCGCTCCCGTCAGGTTGGGGAGGACGGCGTTCTTACCGGCGTACTCCCACATGATCCGCCATGGCTTGAGCCCCTTCGCCCGTGCCATCCGGACGTAGTCCTCGGCGAGGACGGTGATGACGTTGTTTCTCATCGTGAGGATCCAGCCGCCGATGGAGGTGACGAGGATGGTAAGGGCGGGCAGGATGGCATGGTCGAGCACGTCGGCGATGTAGTGCCACGTGAGTGCCGGGGTGTCCCCGATGCTGTAGGCGCTCTCGTTCGGCAGCACCCCGAGCCGGATGGCGAAGAGGTATATCGCCAAAAGGGCGATCCAGAAGTAGGGGAATGCCGAGGTGATCACGAAGATCGGCGGCATCGCACTGTCGAGCCAGCCGCCCCGTTTCCAGGCGCTCACGAGCCCGATGAACGTCCCGACCACGAAGGAGAGGATGGTCGTCACGCCCACGAGCCCGAGCGTCCAGGGGAGGGCGTCGAGCACGATCGTCCGCACCGGCGTCCCGAAGCTCGTCGTTATCGAGATGCCGAAGTTGAACGTCAGGACATGTCCCCAGTACTGGATGTAGGCGGCGAGGAACGTCTGGTGCTTGTTCCCGCCGAGGAGGATCGTGAGGGCGCGGATCGCCTGTGACCCGAGATGGGGGTGCTCGGCCTCGAGGGCTTGTACCGGGTTGCCCGGCATGAGACGGGGAAGGACGAAGTTGAAGCTCACCGCCGCCCAAAGGGTGACGAGGAAGAAACCCAACCTCCGAAGGACGAATCGCACGGCGTCTCCCTCCCCGTCTCTCGGTAACCCTCCCGTCTCTAGCAGATCATCACTTGAAGTAGAGGTGCAGGAGGACGACGCCCCAGTCGGGGCTCGCGTACTGCGCCGGCTGTGCGTAGGGATCGCTCTTCGTCACCCAGCCGCCGATGTACTGCGTGTCGTACTGGTACCAGTCAACTTCCTCGGTGACCGGGATCACCGGGACGTCGGAGAGCATCACCTTCTCGAGGTCGTCGACGATGGCGTGCTGCTTGGCTGTGCTGGTCGTCTTCGCATA
>JASHRK010000214.1 GCA_030037405.1 Acidimicrobiales bacterium
CCGTACTGTCCTCGGCACGGATGAAGGACTCTTCCCCGAAGGCCTCGGCGAAGGCGTCCTCGGGGAAGCGAACCCACCAGGAACGGTCGAGCTGGCTCGCGTGCGAGGCGAGGGCCTGGCGCTTGTGTGGTGCCACGGCTGCAACGTCGACCGTGGTCGTGATTCGCTTCTCGACCTCTTCCATCCTCCGTAGCCACTCAGGGTCGCGCAGGCGCTGGGGGAGGGTGGCCTCGACGCCTGCCGCTTCCATGCGCTCGCGTAGCTTCTCCCAATCGCGCCGGCGACGGGCGGTGAGGTAGAGCTTTGCGGGGATGCCAGTGCGCCGGAAGGCCTCGACGGCGACGTCGTGGGCGCGCACGTGATCGGGGTGGTTGTAGCCACCCATGTCGTCATAGGTGACCATCACGTCCGGCCGGTAGCGCTCGACCAGCTCCACGAGCCGGTCGACGGGTTCGGCGAGAGGGACGTTGCAGAACACGTGCCCGTCGTCCTTGTAGGACCAATCCGCCATGCCCGAGTCGTGGTAACCGAGCATCTCGAGGTGGGTCACTCCGAGATGACGGCAGGCTTCTTCCAGCTCGGTCAGGCGAGTCTCGGCGACCTGTTCGGGCTCGTGACCGTCCTCGCCCGGCTTCACGTGCTCGGGGCCGTCCCCGTACTCCCCGTTCGTGCACGTCACGACCACGGTCGTGATTCCCTCGCCCGAGTAGCGAGCGAGGACGCCTCCAGTGCTCGACGACTCGTCGTCGGGGTGGGCGTGGACGGCCATGAGGGTCAGGTGCGGAAGGTTCTGCATCCGAGCACCATTGTGGTCAACGCCCGTCCCCGTCCTCAATCTCGCCGGGTAGCGTCCACTTGGTCCGGGCAGGTGGAGTGTCACGCCCGGCCAGAGCCAAGGAGGTTCGCATGGGTAACTGGCAGCTCGATACCTACCACACCCAGGTCGAGTTCTCGGCCCGCCATCTCGGGATGATGAAGGTGCGAGGACATTTCGCCGAGGTGAGCGCCACGGCCGACATCGACCCCGACCACCCGGAGACGTCTTCGGTCGAGGTGACCATCCAGTCGGGCAGCGTTCGCACCCACAACGAAGCACGCGACAAAGACATTCGCTCCTCCAGCTTCCTCGAGGTCGACAAGTATCCGACCATCACGTTCAAGAGCACGGGCGTCACTGCCTTGGGAGGGGACCACTACAAGCTGACTGGCGACCTCACCATCAAAGACACCACGCACCCGGTAACGCTTGACGTGACCCGTTACGGCGAGCTCAACGACGAGCGCATGGGGCACCGTATCGCCTATGCGGCAGAGACGGAGATCAACCGGAAGGACTTCGGCCTCAGCTTCAACGTGGTGCTGGACGGTCGTTTCGTCGTGAGCGACGAGATCCAGATCATGATCGAGGGCGAGCTCGTCGAGCACAAGGAGGCGGCGGAGTCGACGAGCGCCTGATCGACTGCGACGTGGGGCGAGCGGCACCGACGACGTGGCGAGCGACACCGACGACATGGTGAGCGGCTCCCCGAGGACTGAGGGGGGTGCTGCGGCCGCGCTCCGAGCGGAGATGGTGGCGGGCCTGCGACGACGCCAAGTCCTCTCCGATCCCCGGGTCGAGGCGGCTCTCCTCAGCGTCCCCCGGCACGTCTTCGTCCCGGGGGTGACGCTCTCCGAGGCGTACGACGACCGGGCCATCCCCACCAGGTACGAACGGGGTGTGCCGACGAGCTCGGCCTCCCAGCCGGCCATCGTCGCCACCATGCTCGAGCAGCTGAACCCACCGGCTGAGGGCTCAGTCCTGGAGATAGGCGCAGGCACCGGATACAACGCCGCCCTTCTCTCCGTCCTCGTCGGACCCTCGGGTCGCGTGGTCACCGTCGACATCCAGCGCGAGGTGTCGGACGAGGCGCGAGGGCATCTATCCGACGCCGGCGTCGCCAACGTCACCGTCGTCTGCGGAGACGGCGCCGCCGGCTTTCCCGAGGGCGCTCCCTACGACGGGATCATCGCCACCGCCGGGGTCTCCGATCTCGCTCCGGCCTGGATAGACCAGCTCGCAGCGGATGGCCGCCTCGTCGTGCCTTTGTCGATCGGCGGTGTCCAGCAGTGCGTGGCTTTCGCAAGAGTGGGCGCCCACCTGGGCAGCGTCTCGGTGTGCGACTGCGGCTTCATGCCCCTCGTCGGCGCCATGGCCAACAGCGACCCCCGCCGAAGGGTGCCTGGGCGCAGGGGCGTCTATCTCGAGACGGCACCAGAGAGCAAGGCCGATCCGGCCGTTGTCGCTGCCGTCTTGGGCAAACCCGGAGCGACGATGTCGACCGGCGTCTCTGCCTCGGGGAGGGAAGTGTACGGGAGCCTGCGGCGATGGCTCGCCTTCGAGGAAGAGACCGCCCTCGCTCTCCTCACCTACATCGGTCCTTCATCCAGGGCGGGAGCCAGCCGTGTGCCCCCGTTAATCCAGTTCCCGTCCGGGAGGTTCGCACAGCGGTTCAGCCCGTGCATCGTCGGCTCCGCCGGCTTCGCCGTTCTCGACGAGGCGTCCGCTCCCGACGACGCCCTTGACGCTGATCCGGCTCACTCGCGCCCGGTCGAGCTGGCCACCAGAGCCTACGGGGGCGGGAACGAGGAAGCGGTCAGGCTGTGCCAGCTGGTACGGGCCTGGGATGCCGCCGGGCGCCCGCGAACCGACCGGCTCCACATCGATGCCTACCCTTCGGGGACGCCCCCGACCGGCGCATCCGGGCGCGTGCACGCGGCCCCGCACACGACGTTCGTCGTCTCCCTGGCATCGGAGCCGCGACGGTGAGGCCTACTGAGGACACGAGACGAAGAGGAGGAAACATGAGGGCAGCCGTCTACGAGCGCATGGGTCCGGCCCGGGAGGTGCTGCGGATCGCCGAGATCGAGCGGCCGGAACCGGGCGCGGGAGAGGTACGGGTACGGGTGAGCTTCTCGGGCGTCAACCCGACGGACTGGAAGGGCCGGTCCGGAGCGACGCCACGGTCGATCGAGGACTTCCAGATCCCGCATCACGACGGCGCCGGCGTTATCGATGCCGTCGGAGAGGGAGTCGACCCCGGGCGAGTAGGCGAGCGTGTCTGGGTGTGGTTTGCTGCGTCGGGGCAACGGTGGGGAACGGCTGCCGAATGGACAGTCGTGCCCGAGGAGAGAGCCGTGCTCCTGCCCGGTGGGGCTTCGCTCGAGCTCGGGGCGAGCCTCGGGGTGCCTGCCATGACGGCTCACTACTGCCTCTTCTCCGACGGGCCGATAGACGGGAAGACGGTTCTCGTCGCAGGCGGTGCGGGTGCCGTGGGTCACTTCGCCATAGAACTCGCAAAACGGGCCGGCGCCCGGGTGATCGCCACCGTCAGCAACCCCGAGAAGGGCGATCTCGCCGCCAAGGCGGGCGCCGACCACGTCGTCAACTACACCGATGCCGAGGCTGTCGACGAGGTGAAAGCGTTCGCAGAGCACGTCGACCGGATCGTCGAGCTTGCCCTTGGCAAGAACCTCGAGCTCGACCTCGCCGTCTCTCATCCCGAGACCGTCACCGTCGTCTACGCCGCCGACGGCCCAGACCCTGTGCTGCCCGTCCGCGCCTGCATGACGGCGAACGCGAGGCTCCGTTTCGTCTTGCTGTACGGGGTGGCCCGGGCCGCCCTGCGCCAGGCCGCCGGCGACATCTGCGAGGCGTTGAAGGAGGGGGCGCTGAGCGAGCTGCCCGTCCATCGCTTCTCCCTGGAGGAGACCGCCGCCGCCCATGAGGCGGTGGAGGGGCACGCCGTCGGCAAGGTCCTCGTCGAGCTGGCGTGAGGGCGCCCCAAGGACGAATCATACTAACATCATCGACTTAATGGATAATCTGCTCGACCCTCCGGGGGCCTGCGCAAGCTCCGAGGCGGCGGTGAGACCACCGCGCCCTCGCTGCGACATTGGATATCATATTATAGCCGCCGGTGCTGCCGGGGCACCTCGGAAGGCGAGCGCCTGTCTGCGCGCTCTTTCTGATCCAAGGCTTCACTGACAAGAGGAGTGCCCTCGATGAATCCTCTCGCTCGTCGTCGCTATGGAAGGGCAGCGGTGCTCCTTGGCCTCGCCCTCGCCCTCGCTGCCTGCAGCTCTGCTCCAAGCAGCTCGTCGAGCCAAGCGGGCCGGAGGCTGAAAGGCGGCGTCGTCTACTTCGCCGAGCAACCAAGCTCTCCTCCCAACTATATCTTTCCCCTCATATCGGGGGAGTACTGGACTCTCACCAACGTCTTCGACCTGCAGCAGCTCCTCTACCGGCCGCTCTACTTCTTCGGGGCCAACGGGCGCGAGACGGTCGACTACTCGCTCTCGCTGGCGGAGGCGCCTCGTTACTCCGACCGCGACAGCGTCGTCACGATCACGATGAAGCACTACAAGTGGTCCGACGGTGAGACGGTGTCGGCTCGAGACGTCGTGTTCTGGATCAACCTCTTGAAGGCGAACAAGGACGAGTGGGCGTCTTACGTGCCCGGTGGCTTTCCGGACAACGTCGTCTCCGTCTCCGAGCCCAACGCCCGTACCGTCGTCCTTCACCTGAACCGCAGCTACAACCCGACGTGGTTCACCTATAACGAGCTCTCGCAGATCACCCCTCTCCCGATCGCCTGGGACCGAACCTCCCTCAGCCAACCCGCGCCCTCGGCGACCGCCGCCCACCTGCCGGATACGACGACGGCGGGTGCGAGAGCCGTCTACAAGCTGCTCAACGCCCAGTCCGAAGACCTGTCGACCTACGCGACCAGCCCCATCTGGCGCGTCGTGGACGGGCCATGGCGCCTCTCGGCGTTCACGACCACCGGCCGGGCGACTTTTGTCCCGAATCCTCACTACTCGGGGCCGGTGAAGCCGACGATCTCTGAGTTCGTCGACCTGCCCTTCACGAGCGACACCGCGGAGTTCGACCTCCTCCAAGCCGGCTCTGCCTACGGGGGCCCGGGCACGAGCGGCGACGAGATAACGGTCGGCTACTTGCCGGACCAGGCGGTGCCTCGGTCGGCGAGCCTCGAGGCAAGGGGCTTCAAGCTCGATACCACCTATCCGGCTCAGTTCGACTACTTCGAACCGAACTTCAACAACCCCTCGGTGGGTGCGATCCTTCGGCAGCTCTACTTCCGACAAGCGTTCCAGCACCTCGTGAACCAGACGGGATGGATCAAGGCCTTCTACGACGGCGTCGCAGTGCCCACCTACGGACCGATCCCCCCTGTCCCGGCGAACCCGTACGCAGACAGCCTCGAGAAGGTGAACCCCTACCCGTTCAGCGTGAAAGAGGCAAAGTCGATCCTCTCCTCGCATGGATGGAAGGTACGGCCGGGGGGTCTCACCACCTGTGCGCATGCCGGCACGGGCAAAGACGAGTGCGGCGCCGGCATCCCGGCCGGCAAAGCTCTCAGCTTCACGCTCATGTACCCAGTCGGTTACAGCTATACCGACTCGTCCATGGCCAATCTCGCCTCGACGGCCAAGGAGGTCGGCATCGAGCTCAGCCTCAGAGAGGTCTCCGAAGACACCATTACCGGCACGATCCTCCCGTGCGCTTCCTCCTCGTCGAGCTGCAGCTGGGAGATCGGGCAGTACGCCGTCGGGTGGCCCTACAATCCCGACCACTACCCGACCGGTGAGGAGATCTTCGCCACGGGGGCGCTCGGCAACGTCTCCAACTACTCCAACGCCACGAGCAACAAGCTGATCGAGGCGACCACGACCGCCTCGTCCTCGGGCGAGCAGAAGGCGCTCGACGCCTACCAGAACCAGATCCGGACGATCCTGCCGAACTTCTGGCAGCCGAGCCCGGGAGAGGTCGTCAGCCTGCAGGGAAACCTCAAGGGTTACGTCTTCAACCCCTACTCGGCGATCACGCCGGAGGACTGGTATTTTGTCAAGCACTGACAGGCTCGGCGATGTCAGGCACCTGAGCAGGCCGAGGTCGGCAAGTAGCCGCCTTGCGAGCGGAGGTCAGACGGCGACGTGACGAGCTTCGTGCTCCGGCGTCTTCTCCAGGCGGTCGTGGTAATGCTCGGCGTCACCCTGCTCGTGTTCATCCTCGAGCACATCCTGCCCGGCAACCTCGCTCGGGAGATCCTCGGGATTCGTGCCTCCGCCATCGAGGTCCGAGCGTTTGATCGTCAGAACGGGCTCGACGAGCCGATCGTCGTGCAGTACTGGCGATATCTCGTCGACCTGGTCCATGGAAATCTCGGCCACTCGTACCGGCTGAACGAGAGCGTCCGTTCCGTCCTCGCCCAGGATCTCCCGAAGAGCTTGATCATCGTCGCCCCTGCGCTTGTCATCGCCGTGCTCATCGCCGTGCCCCTCGGGATCGTGCAGGCCGTCCGCCGCAACACGATCGTCGACCACGCTACGACGGGAGCGTCCTTCGTCCTCTACGCCATGCCGTCGTTCTGGCTGGGAATGATCTTGATCATCGTCTTCGCCGACAAGCTCGGGTGGTTTCCCGTCGAGGCACCCCAAGGAACGAGCATCGGAGCGGTCCTCGCCGATCCCCGCGCCCTCGTGCTCCCGTGCCTTACCGTCATGCTCGTCTCCATTGCCTTCTTCAGCCGTTACATGCGTTCGGCGGCGATCGAGGCGCTGGCGCAGGACTACATCCGGACGGCGCGCGCCAAGGGGTTGCCGCAGCGGCTGGTGCTTGCCCGCCACCTCGTGAGAAACGCCCTCGGCCCGGTTATCACCCTTGTGGGACTGTCACTTCCTACCGTGATCACAGCTGGGCTCGTGAGCGAATACCTCTTCAACTACCCGGGTGCAGGACTTGCCTATTGGAACGCCGCCGTCAACCAAGACTATCCGGTAGAGCTGGGCATCACTCTCGCCATCGGGCTTGCGACCGTGCTTGGCAACCTCCTGGCCGATCTCGCCTATGCCGCCTTGGACCCACGTGTCAGCTTTGGCAGTCCGGCAGGAGATTGAACTATGGCCGTGCAAAGCGTGTGGGAGCAAACTGCACCCGGTCGCACGCCCGCAACGCTGCTGCCGAAGGAGGACGAGCCGCCGGCAAAGCTCTCGCTGCGCCCTGCCCTCGCCGTCTTCTCCGCCAGCCGTACAGGACTGCTCGGCGTCGGCCTGGTCGTGTTCATCCTGCTCTTCTGCTTTGTCGGCCCGTTGCTGTACCACACTAACCAGCTGGCCGGGAACCTGAGCAACGTGAACCTGGCGCCAAGTGCCCACCACCTGCTCGGCACCGACAGCCAGGGCTTCGACGTTCTGGGTCGCTTGATGGTGGCGGGCCAGAGCTCGATCGAGATCGGCTTGGCGGTCGCCGCCGTCGCCACCTCGTTCGGCGTGATCTATGGAGCGATATCTGGATTTCTCGGCGGTGTTGTCGACGCCGTATTCATGCGCATCATAGACACGATTCTCTCCATCCCGACTATCTTCCTCTTCATCTACCTGGCCACCGCCTTCAAGCCGACTATCTGGTTGCTCATCATCGTCCTGTCGGCTCTCTCCTGGCTTAATCCCGCTCGACTCGTGCGCGGAGAGGCATTGTCTTTGCGCAGGCGTGAGTTCGTCGATGCGGCCCGCGTCATGGGAAGTCCCAAGCACAAGCTGGTGCTGCGTCACATCGTGCCGAACACCCTGGGAACGGTCATCGTGAATGCCACGTTCCAGGTGGCGGACGCGATCTTGATCCTTGCCACGTTGGCATTCTTCGGCTTCGGCCTCCCGCCCCCAGCGGCCACCTGGGGCGGGATGCTCTCGAGCGGGATCAACTACATATACGACGGCTACTGGTGGGAGATCTATCCCACCGGTGCGATCATCGTCCTCACGGTGCTCGCGTTCAACTTCATCGGGGATGCCCTTCGCGATGCGCTCGACGTTCGGCTCCAGGTGAGATGAGGGACGAGACGGGCCGTCCGCCCGCCACTGATCGGACGGTTCCCTTCGAGCTCGGTGAGGAGCAGAGATACCCTCTCGACCTTGCCGTCCGGTCTTCACCCATCCGTTCTCTTTACGAGGCGGCCTCGCGGGAGCGTTGGGACCCCGAGCGAGCGGTGAGCTGGGACGAACTCTCGCAGGCAGGCTACTCACGAGAGGAACGGAGAGCAGCCGCCCTCGTGTGGAGCCATCGCGCCTGGCTCGAGTACCGCGGGATCCGCGAGTCGGAGACCGCTGTCGTGCGGCTCTGCATCGAGCGGGGGTGGGGTGGAGACGTCAAGTTCTTCCTCGCGTCGCGGGCGACGGCGAAAGCGCTCGCGACCGAGACCGCCTGGCTCGTAGCGGGCGCTCTCGACTCCTACCTGCCGGATGCGCCGTCGAGCCTGCTTGCCGGGGTGCTGGCTGACGACACGGCGCGTCGGGGACTGCACGCCCGCACGAACGTCGACGCCTTCGTCCTCAGCCAGATCTTCGTGGCCGACGTCGCCGACCTTGCCTGTGCCGAGGCGACGCTCGAGAGGACGGCGGCTCCGGTCCTTCGTGAGCTGCTGGGCCACCTGCTGCGAGACAAGCGTCGCCACGTCGCCTTTGGTCGAGAGTATGCGAGGTGGCGCCTTCCCCTGCTTGCTGGCTCCGGTCGGCTGGAGGACGTGGCGATCTCCGTCGAGGCGGCGTTCGAGAGGGAGGTGCGCGGGCTGCGCTGCCCGAGCTGGCTGGCGGACGCGAGGACGGAGGGCTTCTCGAGCCACCTCGTCGAGGCGTACGAGATCACCTCACGCGCCGGTCTCGGCGCCGTCGGCGCCGCCGAGCTCGGTCGCTGCGTCATGGCCGCTCTCGAGGACGTCGTGAGCGAGCTCTCTCCACTGGGCGTGCGGGCATCGGCTCCCTCGCCGCTCCCGATCGACCCCGTCACGAGCAGATAAGAAGGAGGAAACCATGGCTGACAGCGTGCTCGACGAGGTAGACCCCGCCTTCCCAGCAGGGAGCGGGACAGGCATCCCGGGGATTCGCGCCCTGTACAGGGGTGCGAAGCGCTCCGCCTGGGATCCTCTGACCGCCGTCCCGTGGGAGCTGTTCGACGCAAATGCGTACTCGGAGGAGACTCGCTGGGCGGGACGTGTCTACTGGTCTGGCCGTGCCTGGGGAGAGTACGGCGCCGTCTCGGAGAGCCCTGCCCTCCAGCTCCGCTATGACTTGGACGGGCTCGAGCCGGAGCTCAGCCTCTTCTGGGCTCTCCGGACCCAGGAGGAGGCCCGGCACGCAGAGGTGTCGGTGCGGATGGCCGACCTGCTCGGTGGCTACCTCGACGACCTTCCTCCGCTCGTGCAACCTGAACCGGCCGACCTGAAGGGCGCTGGAGAGGTGAAGGATCCACCCTCTGGAGCGCCCGCACCAGCAGCGCCCGCCCCAGCAGGTCCCGCTCAAGCAGGTCCCGCCCCAGAGGGCGGCCCTCCCGTAGAAAGCAACGCACCCCACCTCGGCACGCGGGCGCGGGCGCTAGCCCCTGAGGTTCCTGTCGAGGCGACGATCGCCGGCCTCGTCTGCGTGGCGGAGACGATCGTGCTCGACGTCTTTCGTGAGCTCGTCAAAGAGGTGGTGGACCCCGTCGCGAAGGAGATCTTTCGCCTCATCGTGAGGGACGAGACGAGACACTGCCAGTTCGGCTGGCTCTACCTCGAGCATCGTGCGGACAAGATGACGGACTCGATTCGGGCGGCGTGCGTCGCCGTCATGACAGCCATGGTGGGCGAGATCGAGCTTGGCGGGTACCGGAGCCCCTGGCTCGACCCGACGCGTAACCCTGCTCTTGTCGAGATCGAGCGGAGGGTCTTCGAAGCCGGCCTCGGGGGGACGACGCAGGAGTGGGAGGGACCTGTGCTCGTCTCTTCGATCCGCGCCCTGCGAGAGCGTGTCGCCCGGTTCAGGATCGAGCTGCCGACGTTTCGTCATCCGGCGCTCGGGGTGATCTGAGTCAGCTGAGGGCGCTCGGCGAGAATGGCTGACTCCTGGTCCTTCGAGGCCCTGAGCCCAGCGTCGTTTCTTGCTCGCTCCGCCGTCGTGCACAGAGACCGCGTCGCTGTCGTCTCCCACGACCGCCAGCTCACCTATGGGCATCTCGAGGAACGCTGCCTCAGGCTTGCGGGCAGCCTGCGGGCCATCGCCTCCGGACGTCCCGTCGCAGTGCTGGCGGCCAATGGGCTCCCACTCCTCGAGTCGCACTACTCCGTCCCCTGGGCGGGCTCGCCCCTGGTGGCGCTCAACGTCCGTCTCACCCCTGGCGACCTCGCTTTCATCGTCGGTCACTCCGAAGCTGCGGTGCTGGTCCACGACGAAGATCTCCGGGAGGTGGCCGAGGCGGTGCAAGAGCGACTCCCGGAATTGCGCCTGGTCTCTTGCGGCCGCGGCGGGGACGAGTACGAGCACTTCGCCACGAGCGGCCCGCCTTCACGTGTCGAGGTGACCGACGAACGGGGCACGCTTGCCATCAACTACACGAGCGGGACGACGGGCTCGCCGAAGGGAGTGATGTGCCACCACCGTGGTGCGTACCTGCAGGCGCTGGCGATGGTGGCCCACGCCGGGATCAGCGCCGAGAGCGTCTACCTCTGGACCCTCCCGATGTTCCACTGCAACGGCTGGTGCTTCACCTGGGCGGTGACGGCCGCCGGAGCTCGTCACCTCTGCCGGTCGACGGGTGACCCCGTCGCGACGTGGCGTCTCGTAGCCGCCGAGGGCGTCACTCACCTCTGCGCCGCTCCCGTCGTCGTGAACGCCCTCGCTGCCGCGACGACGACGCCGCTCCCGCAAGGCCAGCGCCTCGACATCATGGTGGGCGGCTCCCCTCCCACCCCATCCGTCCTCAGCCGGCTCGAGGCGCTCGGCGCCCGCGTGACCCACCTCTACGGCCTCACGGAGACCTTCGG
>JASHRK010000215.1 GCA_030037405.1 Acidimicrobiales bacterium
GGGGCGCCGAACTTCTTGTCGAGGACCACGTTGCGGCCCTTCGGGCCGAGGGTGACCTTGACCGCGTCGGCGAGCTTGTTGACCCCGGACTCGAGGCGGCGGCGCGCCGACTCGTCGAAAGCCAGTTGCTTCGCCATTACTTGCTTACCTTGGCGAGGACGTCACGGCTCGAGAGGATGAGAAGCTCCTCCCCGTCGATCGTGATCTCCGTGCCGCCGTACTTCGAGTACACGACCTTGTCGCCGACGGCGACGTCCATCGCGACGAGCTCTCCTGTGTTCTCGGCTCGCCTGCCGGGGCCGACCGCCAGCACCTCGCCCTGCTGAGGCTTCTCTTTGGCGGTGTCGGGTATGACGAGACCCGACGCCGTCGTCTCCTCGGACTCGCTCGGCCGGACGACGATCCGGTCGTCAAGGGGCTGCAATGTCATCTTGGGGCCTCCTCTTGGCTCCGTTAGCACTCTCACGTTCCGAGTGCTAACGATACCAACTCCCCGGCATGCTGGCAACCGAGGGTGGAGAGTGCCAGCTGGGCAGGTCAGGGTGGGTTTCTTGCCGTTACGAGGTGTCGCGACGGCCGGGAGCGCCACCTCGGCCAGGAGGCGAGAGACCCAACCCTGGCTCGGCTCCAGCGTCCCATCCGCTCGCCCCCACGTCTCGCAGGCGGAAATAGCCGGCGGCGCCGATCATGGCGGCGTTGTCCGTGCACATCGCCCTCGAGGGGAGGAAGACGCGAAAGCCCTCGGCCTCGGCGCTCTCTGTCGCCCTCGCCCGCAGGCTCGAGTTGGCGGCTACTCCTCCCGCCAGGCAGATCCCCGCCGCCCTTGCCTGCCTGGCGGCTGACAGCGTCTTCTCCACGAGGACGTCGACGACGGCCTCCTGGAACGAGGCGGCCACGTCTTCTGTGGCGACCGAGGGGTGCGCCCTCACGTAGCGGACGACGGCGGTCTTCAGCCCTGAGAAGGAGAAGTCGAGCGAGCCTTCCAGGAAGGCACGCGGGAATGCGAAGGCTCCCGCGTCCCCGTGGGCGGAGACGCGGTCGACGGCAGGTCCCCCGGGGTACCCGAGCCCGAGAAAGCGCGCCACCTTGTCGAATGCCTCGCCGGCAGCGTCGTCCCTCGTGCGCCCGAGCACCTCGTACCGGCCGGGGGCGTCCATCCGCACGAGGAGGGTGTGACCGCCCGAGACGAGGAGCACGACCACCGGCAGCTCGAGATCCGGCTCCTCGAGGAGCGAGGCGTAGAGATGCCCCTCCAGGTGGTTCACGGCGACGAAGGGAACCCCCCAGGCCATGGCGATCGCCTTCGCAGCCGAGACGCCGACGAGGAGGGCGCCTACGAGCCCGGGGCCGGTGGTGGCCGCCACCGCCTCGACCGGTCTCTCGCCCCGCCCGGCGGAGTCGAGGCCCGCCAGGGCGAGCGCTTCGGTCACGACCGGGACGATGAGCTCGGTGTGCGCCCGGCTCGCGATCTCGGGCACGACGCCCCCGTAGCGGGCGTGGAGGTCCATCTGGCTCGAGACGACCGAGGAGACGACGCGGCGGCCCTCGTCGACGACGGCGGCCGCCGTCTCGTCGCAGGACGTCTCGATGGCGAGGAGCCGGGACGCCTCGTCGCGAAGGCTCGCCCCCCTCACTTCCCGGCTCCCTGGGACGGCTCGCCCAGGTGGTTGTCGCGAGCAAAGCGCTCCTCGAGGAGCTCGAGCCGCCTGCCGTACTCCTCCGACTGCACCCCGTGCGCCCACATGATGAGGGCATCCTCGTGGACCTCGGCGTAATAGTTCTTGCGGATGCCGGCCGGGGCGAAGCCAAAGGCGTGGTAGAGGGCCTGGGCGCCGGTGTTGCTCACCCTCACCTCGAGAGTGAGGTCCTCGGCGCCTCGAGCCCGGGCCGTGAGGGCCAGCTCGAGGAGCAGGCGGGCGCCGATCCGCCTTCGTTGCCAGCGCGGGTCGACGCCGATCGTCGTGACGTGACCCTCCCCCACCGCCAGCATGAGGCCGCAGTAGCCGACGACCTCGGCGCCGTTGAGGGCCACGAAGTACGCCCTCGACTGGCCGGATGCAAGCTCGGCGAGGTAGAGCGACAACGACCACGGGGTGGGGAACACCTGCCGCTCGATGGCGACCACCGACTTCACGTGCTTGCGCTTCATGGGCACGATGGCGATCTCGCCTCTGGCCGGCTGCTGGCCACGGCGGTGCGCACCGGCTCGCCACAGTGCCACCTCAGCCTCCTTCGCCCGCAGTCTCGTCGTGGCGGGTGCTCCAGTTGATCCGGACGTCGGCCTCGCGCAGGTAGCACGGGACGAGCTCCGAGGGCGTGACCACGTCCCCGCGTTCAAGGGCGGCGACCGCCAGCATCGCCACCGAGGCTACCGACGGGGCTGCCATGTCCTCATTGGCGAGTCGCCACGACCTTCCCGCCCCCCCTGTAAGGGCCCCGGAGTAGCGGAGGGCGCCCTCGCCGGCGAGAAGGACCGCCGCGCCGGGACGGGCGACGCGGGCGATCTCGGCGACGAGGGTCTCGGGCGGCCCCCACGAGAGGCTGCGCCGCCCGGAGCCGTTCGGAAGCGACCATGCGACGTCCCCGCGACGCAGGTCCACGACGGGGACGACGAGCGCCCCGTCGAGGTCCTTGCTCTTCGCCCGCACCGCCGCCTCTATTGCCTCGAGGCTCGTCACCGCCACGGCGGGGACCGAGAGGGCGAGGGCGAATCCCTTGGCAGCCGCCACGCCCACCCGGATGCCCGTGAAGAGCCCCGGCCCGACGTCTACCGCGACGGCGCCGACCTCGGAGAGACTCAGCCCCTCCCTCCGGAGGACCTCGGCTACGAGCGGGTGGAGGAGCTCGGCGTGCTCACGCCGCGAGGTCACGGTCTCGGAGGAGACGGCGTCGCCGTCCCTCGCGAGGGCTGCTCCGACGCTGCTGGTCGCCGTCTCGAGCGCGAGGACGTTCATGAGAGCGAGGAAAGGCGCCTTTCCCAGCCGCCTCCGTTCGCCTCGAAGGCGAGGAGCCGCTCGGACTCCGTCGCCCCCTCGTCGAGGTGGACGACAAGGGCGTCCTCGCCGAAGAGGTCGGCCGCCGCCTCCCCCCACTCGACGACGAGCACCCCGCCCTCCTCGAGCCCCTCGTCGAGGGCGAGGTCGATGACCTCCTGCAGCCTCTCGAGCCGCCAGAGATCGGCGTGGTAGAGGACGAGTCGGCCGGGATGGCTCTGACAGAGAGTGAAAGTCGGGCTCGTCACCTCGTCCGGGCAGCCGAGCCCGCTGGCGACGCCCTGCACGAAGGTGGTCTTGCCCGCCCCGAGGGCACCGAGGAGCAGGACGGCGTCGCCTGGCTCGAGGAGGCCGGCCACTCTCTCGCCGACGAGGCGTGTCTCCTCGGGAGAAGAGGTGGTCACCACCACCTCGGTCGCCCTCACCTCGCCGCCAGAGCCCGTTTCGCCCGGACGAGGTCGGCTCTCATGTCGGCGACGACGGAACCCCCCGAGCGCAGCGCCGCGGAGGGATGGTACGTGGGCACGACGGTGAGCCCGCCAGGGGTCTCATGGGTACGGCCGCGAAGCCGCGTGATGCCCTCCGTCGTGTTGAGAAGAGCGCGCGTGGCGAAGTTCCCGAGGGTCACGATCACCCGCGGCGAGACGAAGGCGATCTGCTCGTCGAGCCAGTGCCGGCAGGTGGCGACCTCATCGGGCAGAGGGTCGCGGTTGTTCGGTGGGCGGCACTTGATCACGTTGGCGACGTAGAAGGCGCTCTCGTCCCGACCGAGCTCCTCGGCGACGAGGCGGTCGAGCAGCTGGCCCGAACGCCCGACGAAAGGTGCCCCTTGCAGGTCCTCGTCGCGGCCCGGAGCCTCGCCCACGAACATGAGGTCGCTCTCGGGGTTCCCCCGCGAGAAGACGACCTGAGTCCGGCCCGCCGCGAGCGGGCAGGCCGTGCACAGCTTTGCTGCCGTTTCGATCTCGAGGAGCGTCTCCACCGGCGCGGATGCTACCCACCCGCCAGCGCCGCCTAGGAGGCCGCCGGCTCGGCCGCCCGGTCGAGCTGGACTCTCGGGACACGACCGCCTATCCGGGCGACGATCTCGTAGGTGACCGTGCCGAGACGCCGCGCCCACTCCTCGGCCGTTATCTCCTCGCCCCGCTGCCGACCGATGAGGACGACCTCGTCGCCGGCTTCGATCCCGCTCTCGGGTGCGCACCGTACGAGGATCTGGTCCATCGTCACCGTTCCTGCGAGCGGACATCTCCTCCCACCGATGAGCACTTCGCCACCGCCGGGGAAGTAGCCGCGATCGACGCCGTCGGCGTACCCGACCG
Source organism: Acidimicrobiales bacterium (assembly GCA_030037405.1). Lineage (GTDB taxonomy): Bacteria > Actinomycetota > Acidimicrobiia > Acidimicrobiales > Bog-793 > JOPF099. The sequence goes on from JASHRK010000215.1 coordinate 4,316, forward strand.
GGACCGTGGCGACGAGGGACCGCTCCTTCAAGGGCTCGACGAGACCGTAGGAGAGCCGCTCGCCCGCCTCGTACTCGCGCACCATCGTCACCCTCGCCTTGAGCGACATCACCGGCGCGAGCGGGCGCCTGCCTACACGGGCGAGCTCTCTCGCGAGCACCGGCTCGAGCTCGGGTCCGGGCAGGTGGCCGTAGAGGGCGATCCCGCAGCGGACGAGGTCGTAGCGCGCTGCCGGCCAGGCGATCGCCCCGGCCGAGTTCGCAGCGTGCACTCTCCAGGCGGGCGGCAGGCCCGTTGCCGCCAGGGCGGCTCGGGCCGACTCCAGGCGGGCGAGCTGCTCGCCCGTGAAGGGGTCCGAGAGGACCTCTGCGACGGCCAAGTGCGTCCAGAGACCGCGATAGGAGAGCTCAGGCGAGGCGACGACCTCGCCCACGATCTCTGCCAGCTCGCCCGGCGCCGCTCCTACCCGGTGCATCCCAGTGTCCAGCTTGACCTCGACGCCAAAGGGGAGAGCGGCGCCGTTCCGGGTGCCGCCCGTTCCACCCGTTCCGCCTGTTCCGGCGCCGGCGCGAGGCGCCGCCCGGAGCACCCGCCTCGCCGCCTCTCTCGCCGCACGCACGCCGGCCCGGGTGTAGAGGGTGAGGGTGAGGCGGGACGAGAAGGCACCCTCCATAGCCTCGAGCCCCGGCTCGGAGAGCACGAGGATGGGCGCCTCGATCCCGGCCTCTCTCAGCTCCACTCCCTCGTCGACGAGGGCGACGGCGAGCTCCGACGCCCCTCCCTCGAGGGCTGCCTTGGCGGCGGGGACCGCCGAGTGCCCGTAGGCGTCGGCTTTCACGACGGCGCACAGGTTGGCGGGGGCGGCGATGCGGGCGAGCGTGGCGGCGTTCTCGCGCACGGCGCCGAGGTCGATCTCGACCCAGGCCGGGCGGTGCCTGCCCTCGGCCCCCATCAGACGAGGGCGGACATCACGCCCGCCACGAGCTCGGGGAGGTCGCCCGCGATGAGGCCCTCGGAGTAGCCCTCGAAGCCGGCGAGGCCGTGGACGTGAGCGGAGAGGGCCGACGCCTCCGCCACCGGCATCCCCCGCACGACGAGGGCGCCGATCACCCCCGAGAGGACGTCTCCCGTACCGGCCGTCGCCAGCCGGGCAGAGCCCGAGGCTGCGAAGAGCACCCTGCCCCCCGGCTCGGCCACGAGGGTGCTCGGCCCTTTCACGAGCACCACCGCACCGGTCGTGGCGGCAAGGCGCCGTGCCGCCGCGATGCGGTCCGGCTGCGTGGGCACGCCGGTCAAGCGGGCGAACTCGCCGCCGTGGGGGGTGAGCACCGTCGGGGCCCGCCTGGGAGAGATGATCTCGGCCGCCGCCGCGTCCTCGCCGAGCGCCGTCAGCCCGTCGGCGTCGACCACGACGGGTACGGGAGCCTTCGTGACGAGCCTTCGGACCGAAGCCTGGGTAGGCCTCTCGAGCCCGAGCCCCGGGCCGACGACCAGGGCCTTGCACCTGTCCATCATGGAGAGCGCCGCTTCGTCGAAGCCGGTGGCGGGGAGGGCCCGGCTGACCGCTTCCGAGACCGGGAGGTCCGGCGGCGCCACCCCGGGGATGCCGAGCCGGACCATCCCCGCCCCGGCCCGGCTCGCTGCGCGGGCTACGAACACGGGGGCGCCGAGCATGCCCGGAGAGCCGGCCACGACGGCGAGTGCCGTCGCCCACTTGTGCGAGGAGGGTTCCCTCCTCGGCACGAGATCGGCGACGTCGGAGTCCTCCACGAGCACCATCGAGCACTCCGCCGGCGAGGGGACCGGAAGCCCGATGGCCTCTACGCGGATCCGGCCCGTGGTCGCCCGGCTCGCAAGGAGGAGCCCCGGTTTCACGGCACCGAAGGTCACGGTGGCTACGGCCGGCATGGCACGGCCTCGCGTTTCGCCGGTGTCGGCGTCGACCCCGGTCGGGACGTCGACGGCGAGCACGGGCACGCCGGCAGAGTCGGGGGCGACGAACTCGCCCCGGAACCCCGTCCCGAAGACGGCGTCGATGGCGAGATCGGCGGCGGGCAGGCGGCTCGGAGCGTCGCGGAAGTCGACGACGGCGACCTTCGCCCCCCTCCGCTCGAGAAACCGTGCTGCCACGCGCCCGTCGGCGCCGTTGCTGCCCGGTCCGGCGAGCACGACGATGCGGCGGCCGTAGGCCCCGCCGAGCAGCCGGAGCGCCTCGTTGGCGACGGCGGTGCCGGCCCGCTCGACGAGCGTCGAGTGGGGCACTCCCGAGGCGATGGCGTTGCGGTCCACCTCGCGCATCTCCTCGACGGTGACCACCGGCTTCATAGGAGAGCTCTGACTACTCGGCCACGACGACGGCAGACGCCGTCTCGTCGGTGTGGCTGAGCGAGACGGCAAAGCGCCTGACGCCGAGGGAGGTTGCGATCTCGGCCGCCCTTCCCGCCACCTTCAGCTCCGGAGCGCCGCTCGGGAGACGGAGGATCTCGACGTCGCCGAAGGCGAAAGCGCCGATGCCCACTCCGAGAGCCTTCATGGCCGCCTCCTTGGCGGCAAAACGAGCGGCCAGTCCGGGCACCGGGTCGCTGCGACCTGCGAGCGTGCTGCGCTCGTATTTCGTGAAGAGCCGCTCGGCGACGCCCGGGCGCCGTTCGAGGACTGCCCGGAAACGGCCGACTTCGACGAGGTCCACCCCGATGCCGATCACTCGACGGTGACCACCTTGGCGAGGTTGCGCGGCCGGTCGACGTCGTTGCCCCGCGTCCGGGCGATCTGGTACGCGAGCAGCTGGAGCGGGACGACGGCGACGGCGGGTGAGAGAAGCTCCTCCGTCGGCGGGACCTCGAGGACGAGGTCGGCGAGCGCCGACGTCTCCTTGTCGCCCTCGTCCGCGAGCGCGAGCACGGTCGCCCCTCTCGCCCGCAGCTCCTCTACGTTGGCGAGGAGCTTCTCCAAGAGTGCTCCCCGCGTGACGACGACGAGGGCGACGGCGTTGCGATCGATGAGAGAGATCGGGCCGTGCTTCATCTCGCCCGCCGCATACGCCTCGGCGCGGACGTAGGCGAGCTCCTTCAGCTTCAGGGCACCCTCTTGGGCGATCGTGTAGCCGACGTTGCGACCGAGAAAGAAGACGTCGTTCGCCTCGACGATCCGGGCGGCGACCGCTCCGTACTGCTCCGACTTGCCGAGGGCGCGGGCGACGAGCTCCGGCAGAGCGGCGAGGCCGGTGGCGAGGCGGGACGCTTCGTCCGCGTCGAGGGTCGAGCGAAGGCGGGCGAGGTGGAGCGCGAAGGCCTGCAGGAGCACGAGCTGGCTCACGTGGCACTTGGTCGAGGCGACGCCTATCTCCGGGCCCGCCCTCGTGTAGAGCACCCCGTCGGCCTCTCGCGCCATGAGAGAGTCCACGACGTTCGTCACCGCCAGCGTCGTTGCCCCCCGCCGCCTCGCCTCGCGGAGGGCGTGATAGGTGTCGGCGGTCTCTCCCGACTGGCTGACCGCGATTACGAGGCTGCGCCCGTCGAGGACGGGGTCCTCGTAGCGGAACTCGCTCGCTATCTCGGCGGTGGCTGGCAGCTTCGCCCACCTCTCGATCGCAAGGCGGCCCACCTGGCTCGCGTGGTAGCTCGATCCACAACCGACGACGAGGACGCGGTCGATCGCACCGAGCACCTCCTCGCCAAGCGAGAGCTCCTCGAACTCCGTCGCCCCGTCGGGGTGGAGACGGCCGAGAAGCGTGTCGGTGAGAGCGCGTGGCTGCTCGTGGATCTCTTTCGACATGAAGTCCTCGTAGCCCTCACGCTGCGCCGCCCGCACTCCCCACGACACCCGTACCGGCCTCGGGTCGACGGGGTTTCCTGCAAGGTCGCTGACGCTCAGGCTGCCCGGCCGCACCTCGGCCACCTGGTCGTCGCCGAGGGCATAGAGGTCACGGGTAGTGCCGAGCACGGCGGCGATGTCCGAGGCCACGACGCCGAGCGTGCCCGTGCGCCCGACGATGAGGGGAGAGGTGCGCCGGACGGCGGCGAGCGTCTCAGGTTCGCGGGCGTAGGCGACGGCGATGGCGAAGTCGCCCTGCAGCTCACCCGCCACGCGGCGGGCCGCCTCGGCGAGGCCGGCACCGAGGGCGAGCTCGTCCTCGACGAGGTGGGCGACGACCTCGCTGTCGGTCTCTGACGCGAGGAGGTGGCCGGCGGCTACGAGCCGGGCGGCGAGCTTGCGATGGTTCTCGATTATCCCGTTGTGGACGACGGCCACCTCACCCGAGCAGTCGGTGTGGGGATGGGCGTTCGCCTCCGTCGCCGCCCCGTGGGTCGCCCATCTCGTGTGACCGATGCCCGTGCGAGCACGGGGAGCGGCCTCGCGCGAGCTCTCCAGCTCGGCGATGGACTGCGCCCGCACGGCGGACCTCCGCCGCCAGAGCGAAGCTGTCGAGCCATCGTCACCCGGAAGAGCTACGAGGGCGACGCCGGCGGAGTCGTAGCCCCGGTACTCGAGCAGCCTGAGCCCGCCGAGAAGGACGTCGAGCGGCACGTCCGCCCCGGTCACGCCGATGATGCCGCACATCCCACACAGGCTAGCCAGCCGGGCGGAGAGCTCTCGTCGTGCTCAGGTGAGCTCGCGGGCGACGACGTCGGCGATGCGGCTCGCGTACCGGGTGGCGTCGGCCTCCGTCGGAGCCTCCACCATCACCCGCACGAAAGGCTCCGTCCCGCTCGGCCGGAGGAGAACCCGGCCCCTCTCCCCGAGCTCTGCCCCGACGGCCTCGGCCTCCTGCCAGACGGCGGCGGCCTCGCCGAGGGCACGCGGCTCGGGGACGAAGACGTTGACCATGACCTGCGGGAGGCGGTCCATCGCCTCCGACGCGAGATCCGCGAGGGGCCGGCCCTCCCTCCCGAGCAGGTCGAGCAGCTTGAGCGCCGTGAGCATGCCGTCTCCGGTCGCCGCGTGCTGGCCGAAGATGAGGTGGCCCGACTGCTCGCCACCGAGCACGTAACCGCCGGACTCCATGGCGTCGGCGACGTTGCGGTCCCCGACGGCCGTCTCGACGATCCCGATGCCCGCCGCCTCGAGGGCGATCCTCAGCCCCATGTTGCTCAGCAGCGTCACGACGACGGCACCGCCCGCGAGGCGGCCGGAGCGCTGGAGGTCGTTGGCGAAGAGCACGATGAGGTAGTCCCCGTCGACGACGCGACCGGTGTGGTCCACCGCCAGCATGCGGTCGGCGTCTCCGTCGAAGGCGATCCCGAGCGAGGCACCCCGCTCGAGGACGGTCTTCACGAGCGTGTCGAGGTGAGTCGAGCCGCAGCCTGCGTTGATGTTCGTCCCCTGCGGCGAGGCCGACAGGAGGTGGTGCTCGACTCCGAGCCGGTCGAGCACCTTCGGGGCGATCGTGCTCGCGGCGCCGTTGGCGCAGTCGACGACCACCTCGCCGTCCGGCATCGCCCCCCCCGGCAGAGCGACGAGCCAGTCCGTGTACTCCTCCACCCCGGTCTCGTCCCTCGAGAGGACGCCGACTCCCTCCCCGCGGTTCCCGGGCAGCCCTGCAGCCGCTCGAGGACCGGCGCCGGGCCCCTCGCCGAGGATCGCTTCGAGGGCGCTCTCGATCGCCTCTTCCGTCTCCAGGGGGAGCTTCGTTCCGCCTCTTCCCAGGAGCTTGATCCCGTTGTCCGCGAAGGGATTGTGGGACGCAGAGATCATCGCCGCCGGCAGGCGCCGCCTGGCGGCAAGCCACCCGAGCCCGGGGGTCGGGATGACGCCGACGTCGAGGACATCGCGGCCCTCAGAGGCAAGACCGACCGAGAGCGCGGCCTGCAGCATCGGCCCCGACCTACGGGTGTCGCGCCCGGCGAGGTAGCTCTCCGCATCGAGGACCCGGGCGGCAGCACGGCCTAGGGCAAGGGCGATCTCGGGCGTGAGCTCGGTGTTGGCAACGCCGCGCAACCCGTCGGTGCCGAACCTGGACGGCACGATGGAGCCGGGCTCAGCGCTTGGAGTACTGCGGCGCCTTGCGAGCCTTCTTGAGGCCGTACTTCTTGCTCTCCTTCTCGCGAGCGTCGCGGGTGAGCATGCCGGCCTTCTTGAGACCCGGCCGCAGCTCCGGGTCGAGCTCGGCAAGTCCTCTTGCTATGCCGAGGCGGAGCGCACCGGACTGACCGGAGACGCCGCCTCCGTCGATCGTGGCGTCGACGTCGATCTCCTCTGCCTTGCCGGCGAGGCGCAACGGCTCGCTCGCGAGCATCCGGTGGGACGCCGAGGGGAAGTAGTCCTCGAAGCTTCTCTTGTTGACGGTGATGACGCCCTGGCCCGCATGGAAGCGCACCCTGGCCACCGCTTCCTTTCGGCGCCCCGTCGTCTGGACGAGCGGTCTCGGCATCAGCGGGTCATCTCCTCGCTCCTCGCGGCAATGTTCGGCCGGCTCACGAGGCTCGCCTCGTCGTCCCGGGAAGCTCGAGCGATCTCGGCACCTGGGCCGAGTGCGGGTGCTCCGGCCCGGCGTACACCTTCAGCTTGCCGAGCATCTTGCGCCCGAGCGGGCCTTTGGGAAGCATGCCCCGCACGCTGTTGCGCACGACCTCCTCGGGCTTCCGCCTCAGCAGGTCGGCGTAGCTCGTGGCCTTCAGGCTGCCCGGGTGGCCGCTGTGGCGGTAGGCGAGCGTCCTCTCCGCCTTGTCCGAGCTCATCACGACCTTGGCGGCGTTGACGACGATGACGTGATCGCCGGTGTCGAGATGGGGGGCGAAGATGGGCCTGTGCTTGCCACGGAGCACCTTCGCCACCTCGGTGGCGAGGCGACCGAGGACGAGGCCGTCGGCGTCGACGAGGTACCAGACGCGCTCGATCTCGCTCTGTCTCGTGGAATAGGTGCGCACGGTCGTCCTCGGTCGGTGTCTCTGCTCTCGATCTTCGAAAGAGGCCTGCCGGCGGGGTCGCGCTGCGTCCCTGGTGTCGGCACGGGCTCACGGCCGGACAGACGCCAGTCATGCTCAAGCCGCCGGAGAAGGATACTAGGCGCACGGGACCAGGGCAACCGCCGCGGACTCCCCCCTTTCGCGGGACGTGATGGCCCCCCGTCAAGAAAGGACTGGCGCGGTGCCTGTATTTATACTATGATACAAACTTAGTTCCAAGATTGATATCGCGGAACTGCCGTTGCCCCGGCACAGTGGTGGGTACGTCCGGCTCCTGAACCCCGACCCCTCCCTCTCGGGAACCGGGCGTACACCACCCACCTGCCGGCGACGTGCAACAGAGTCGAACCTTAGCGAGGGAAGCGAACGACATCATGGCCGGCACAAAGGTGCAACTTGGCCGCGCGGGCGCGCGGCGACTCGCGGTGAAAGACAAGCCCTCGAAGGATGGGGGCGCATCGGAGACGCAGGCGCTCCTCGACGCCATCCCGGGCGCCCTGGTCGTCATCGACGGAGAGAGCACGGTTCAGTACGCCGCCGGCCAGCTGAGAGCCCTGAACGCCCCCGACAACGAGAGGCTGCTCGGGAGCCGGCTCCTCGACCACGTGGAGCCCGACGGCGCCGCCGCCGTGAGCAACTTCGTCCGGCTGATGGCGAGCTCGCCGGCGGGTGAGCTGGTCGGACCGGAGAGGGCTACCTACCGGGATGGCGACGGCCGCTTGCGGCGCACGCAGGTCTGGGGTGTCAACAGCTCGACCGACCCGAACGTCGGCAGGGTGGTGCTCGCCCTTGCCCCTGAGACTTCCTACGACCACTTCGGCCAGGTCCTGGCGTCGATCGTCTCGGGTGCTCCCCCCGACGAGGTGCTGGAGGACCTCGCCAACGCGCTCAGGCACGCTCCGGTCGCGGGGGAGTGTTTCTTCATGGTGGCGCAGGACGACGACCGGGTCGTCCTCCGCTCCCCCAATCTCTGGGCCATCCCTGGCCCGCCCATGCCGGGGCCCTGGGACGACGTCCTCACCGGCGGTCCTGCGGTCGATTTGAGCGATCTGAGCACGCTCAGCCCTGCTCTCGGCAACGTCGCGAGGGACGCCGGGTACGCCGCCCTCTCGTGCCTCCCGGTCGACTGCGGTCTGCACGGAGGGACCCACTCCTGCCTCGTCGTCTGGCGGAGACGACCCGGTGTCCTCCCGCCGCACGCCCGCCGCGCCGTGGAAGACGCCACGGTGATCGCCTCCCTCGCCCTCGCACACCCGAGACGGCCGGCGGCGGCGGAGGCACCGCTCACC
>JASHRK010000216.1 GCA_030037405.1 Acidimicrobiales bacterium
TGCCGACCGTGATCTTCGGCCCGGGCGGCCCACCCGTGTACTGCGCGGACGAGCATCTCTCGGTGGAGGACGTCGCGGAAGCCACGAGGGTCTACGCAGCCTTCGCGACCCTCGCTCTCTCCTGTCCTGAGGAGACGGCTTGAGAGACGGGGGTCTCGCCGACGGCGCTCTTGCCGGGGAGAGCCGAGATGTCGCCGATCTTGACACGAGCCCTTGTGCCGCCGAGGCGCTCACGGACTCCTCGATCCCTGTGCGGCTCGTCTACACCTCCGCCGACCTCGGCCCGGGCGAGCTCGACGAGCGCCTAGGGCTGCCCGGGCACCCCCCCTTTACTCGAGGGCCCTATCCGTCCATGTACCGGGGACAGCTCTGGACGATGCGCCAGTTTGCCGGCTACGGCTCGTCGGAGGAGACGAACGACCGCTTCCACTACCTCCTGCAGCAGGGTCAGACCGCTCTCTCGGTGGCGTTCGACCTCCCGACTCAGCTCGGCTACGACTCCACCCACGAGCTGGCGCGCCCCGAGGTCGGCCGTGTCGGCGTCGCCATCGACACCGCTACCGACATGGCCGGGATATTCGCCGGCATCCCTCTCGACCGGATCTCTGTGAACTTCACGATAAATGCGACGGCCCCGATCATCCTGGCGATGTACCTCGTGGCCGCGGAGCAGCAAGGCGTCGACTACGAAGCGCTCTCGGGGACCTTGCAGAACGACATCTTGAAGGAGTTCCTCGCCCGCAAGCTGTTCATCTACCCGCCCCGAGCGTCGATGCGCCTCGTAGCCGACGTGGTCGAGTACTCCGCGAGCCATCTTCCCCGCTTCAACCCGATCTCGGTCACGGGCTACCACGCCCGTGAGGCGGGCTGCGACGCCGTCCAAGAGCTCGGCCTCACCATGGCCGACGCCATCGCGTACGGCGAGGAGCTCGTCGGTCGAGGTCTCGATTTCGACGACTTCGCTCCCAGGATCTCCTTTCACTTCGCGACGACGCTCGACCTCTTCGAGGAGGTGGCGAAACTTCGCGCGGCGCGGCGCATGTGGCACTGGGTCGCGACCGAGCGCTTCGGAGCGAGGAAGGAGGCATCGGCGAGGCTGCGTTTCTTCTCAGGTAGCTCTGGGGCCACCCTGACCGCCCGCCAGCCGTACAACAACATCGTGCGCTCCACCATCCAGTGCCTGGGCGCAGTGCTCGGAGGGGCTCAGTCGATCCACGTCATGGGATACGACGAGGCATACGAGCTCCCGAGCGAAGAGGCCGTGACACTGTCGCTTCGGACTCAGCAGATCATCGCCCTCGAGAGCGGTGTCACCAGTACCGTCGACCCTCTTGCCGGCTCCTACTACGTCGAGTGGCTGACAGACGAGGTGGAGCGGCGGGCTCGGGACGTGCTGGCGGCGATCGAGGCTGCAGGGGGAGCCGTTGCCGCTCTCGAGGCGGGCATCCCGCAGCGATGGATCGCCGACGCCGCATACCGCATGGAGCAGGAGATCTCCTCAGGAGAGCGCCCCAAGGTCGGGGTGAACGTCTACGTGGAGGAAAGGCACGCGAGCGAGCGCCCCCCGCACGGGTTCGACGACGGCGTCGCCTCTCGCCAGATCGAGCGCCTTCGAGGCCATCTCGCGAGACGTGACGTCGCCAAGGTCGCAAGGGCGCTCGAGAGCATCGCGCGCGACCTCCAGGCCAACCGCAACGTGATGCCGGGAATCATCGTGGCGGCGCGAGCGGGCGCCACGGTGGGAGAGATCTCGGACGTGTTGCGCCACGAGCTCGGCGAGTTCAGGGAGCCGGTGGCGCTGTGAGCGGTCCGCTCGGCGGGACGCGTGTCGTCGATCTCATGAGATTCGTGTCCGGGTCCTACTGCACGAGCCTGCTTGCCGCCCTCGGCGCCGAGGTGGTGAAGGTCGAGCCTCCGGAGGGAGACCCCTACCGGCGCCAGGGGACTGAGTGGGTGAAGGGTGAGTCCGCTCTCTTCCTCTCGCTCAACGCCGGGAAGAAGAGCGTGGTTGTCGACTTCCGCGCAGAGCGAGGCCGTGAGCTGCTCGAGCAGCTCGTCGCGAGCGCAGACTTCTTCGTCGAGAACTCCCGCCCTGGCTCGCTCGACCGGTACGGTCTCGGCTGGCCGTCTCTTCACGCCCGCTATCCGTCCCTCGTCGTCGGGAGGATATCCGGCTACGGCGACGTCGGCCCCGACGCCTCGAGAGGCGGGTTCGACCTCAACGTGCAGGCCGAGTCGGGCTTGATGAGCGTCACCGGTTCGCCTGAGGCCGGGCCGGCGAAGATAGGGGCGCCACTCCTCGACGTCGGGGCGGGCCTCGCCTGCGCCCTCGGTCTCCTGGCCGCCCACATAGAACGGTTGGCCTGCGGTACGGGCAAGCTCGTCTCCACCTCGCTCCTCGAGTTCGCGCTCGGGGGACTCTCCACCATTGCCGCCGGCTATCTCGTCTCTGGCGTCGTACCGGGCCTCCTCGGGACGCATTCGCCCAATTTCGCTCCCTACGGCGGGTTTCGTACGGCTGACGGGTGGATAGCCCTCTCGGGCGCGGGCAGCGAGTCGCTCTGGCACCGGGCTTGCGAGGCACTCGGCGCCACCGAGCTCGTCTCCGACCCTCGTTTCTCGGACAACGCCAAGCGTGTCGCCCATCGCGACGAGCTCACTGCCGAGCTCGAGTCTCTCCTTTCTCAGGAGCCCTCCGCCCACTGGATCGCCCTCCTCGACGAGGCCCGAGTACCGGCTTCGGAGGTCCGGGGCATCGACGAGGCGCTCGCCAGTCCCCAGGTCGCCGCTCTCGGCGCGCTCGAGCGTCTCGAGCACCCTCGTGCCGGGGACACGACGGTGATGGCGCCGCCGCTCAGGTTCGACAACTGCACTCTCAGCCATCAAAGGGCCGCGCCCCTGCTCGGCGCCGACACGGCGTCGGTGCTGGCGGGCCTCGGCGTGGAGCCGGCCGAGCTTGACGAGCTCGTCGCGAGCGGCGTGGCGGTCGTGGCGTGACGAGGCTGCGCAGCGGAGTTGCCCTGCAAGGGGTGGACGATCCGGTTGCCTTTGCCGCGATGGTCCGGGAGATAGAGGACCTTGGCTTCGACGACCTCTGGGTGACGGACTCGTCGCTTCACGCCCGCAACTGCTATGTGATGCTGGTAGTCGCAGCGCTGAACAGCACGCATCTCAGGCTCGGAACCGCTGTCACGAACCCGCTCACGCGCCACCCGGCTATCACCGCGGCGGCTGTGGCGTCGCTCGACGAGGTCTCGCAGCAACGAGCTGTGCTTGGCATCGGGAGCGGGGACCGCCCGTTGCTCGCGCTCGGGTTGCGGCCCTGCCCGATCGCGGACCTGGAAGCCGCCGTCGTCTCCGTCAGGAGGCTCTGGCGGGGCGTGCACGTGGCCGAGGAGGCCGGTTCCTTCTCGTTGCACGACGCCCACCTCCACTTCCCGGCCCGTCCCGACATCCCCGTCTTCATCGCGGCGAGTGGGCCGAGGTCCCTCGAGCTCGCCGGTCGCATCGGAGACGGCGTCATCTCCCTCGTCGGTCTCTCGCCCGAGACGGTCGCGTGGGCGAGCGAGCACATCGACCGAGGCTTTCGAGACCGGAAGCAAGATCAGCGGGCCGAGACGGGGACCGCCCGCCCTCATCTCGGCGTCTTCGCCTACGGGGCGATCGCCGAGGACCGGGAAGAGGCGCTCGAGAGCGCTCGTCCCATCGCGGCTTGGTTCCCGCAGACGGCGCCCGTTGTGAGCAGGCTCGCCGGTCTGCCCGACGGAGTGATCGACGAGGTTAGGAGCACCTATACCGGTGGCGAGTTCCAAGAGGCCACGAGCGCGGCGAAGCTGATCCCGGACGCCTTCGTGCGCACGATGGCCCTCGCCGGGAACGAGGCCGACGCTCGGGAGCGGATCGAGGCGGTCCTCGGTGCGGGTGCCGACTCGATCCACGTCTTCCCGCTCGGCCAGCGCAGGATGGAGACCGTGCGCGCCTTCGCGAGGTGCTGGCGAGATGTGACCGGCCCGTCTTGAGGAGCTGAGACTGTCTCCCGGAGCGGAGACTGTCTGCCCCGGTGCGCCGAGTGCCTGTTGAGGGGAAGAGAGCCCTCTATGATGCATGAGATATCCGATCTGATCTGACGGAGTGGTAGCCGAGATGGCAGGGATCGCCGCTGCAGAGCCGCACGCCGGTGCCGCCGGCAGAGCCGAAGCGCTCGCGTCGGTGTTCTCGCCGCGCCGCGACCGAGCCAAGATGACGGATTGGGTCTTCGACGAGCTGAGGGCGGCGATCATCGACCTTCGCCTGGTGCCGGGCGAGCCCCTGCGAGAGGCTGCCCTGGCCGAGTCTCTCGGGGTGTCCAAGACGCCGGTTCGCGAGGCGCTCGGCCGGCTCGAAAAGGAGGGACTTGTCCAGTCGACGTCCTTCAAGGGTGCCGTCGTCAGCGAGTACGCACGCCAGGACCTGGTCGAGATCTACGAGCTGCGCGAGATGCTCGAGACGTGGGCCATCCGAGAGGCTGCAATCTCCATGGACGAGGAGAAGTTCGCCCGGCTCGACCACCTGATCGCCGAAGGCGAGAGACTGCGGTCCGAAGGCGATCTCGAGGCGCTCGCGGAGGTGATCGACGAGTTCGACAGGTTCCTGTTCGCCCAGGTCACGAACGCACGCATCGCCGCTCTGATCGAGAACGTCCGAGCCCATATCACGCGGATCGGTCATCTCACGGCAGAGATTCCCGGCCGCCTCCAGACCTCCGTCGACGAGCACGGGGCGATCGCCCTCGCGCTCCATAGCGCGGATCCCGCCGCGGCGGTGGCGGTGTTGCGGGGCCACATCCTGAGCGTGCGAGACGACCAGCTGAGGAGCCTCGGCGCACGGTCCGGCGACGCCGAAGGCTGATCCCGGGTTCGGTATGGCGAGCCGCATGCCCGACTCGGGAGGGGTGGGCACGTCGAGCTTGCTTAGAGAGCACGGAGCAGAGACCTGGGACGCGGCGGTGCACCACCCCATGGTGCGGGAGATTGCCGCGGGCTCGCTCCCGCGTGAGCGGTTCCGCGCCTACTTCGAGCAGAACATCGCCTACCTCGAGGAGTACGCGCGTGCCATCGCTCTCATCGCCGCCCATGCCCCGGACGGTGATGCCCTTGCCGTAGTCACGGCGCTCCTCGACCAGATCGTCTCGAGAGAGCTGCCGGCCAACCGCCGCCTCTTCGAGACGCTCGGCGGCAGCTCGCCGGCGGCGAAGGGTGTTGCGATGATGCGACCCACTACCTACGACTACACCCGTCACCTGCTCGCCGTGGCCGCCCTCGAGGACTGTGCTGCCGGCCTGTGCGCCGTCCTGCCGTGTCAATGGAGCTACGGAGAGATCGGCGTCGCCATCGGCGGCTCCAAGCCCGAGGACCCGATCTACGCAGAGTGGATCGCCATGTTCGACAACGCCGCCTACTCGGCACTCGTCGCCGCCACCACGCAACTTCTCGATCGGTTGGCGGGCGGGGCGGATGAGGATCGGCTGGCCAAGCTCACGGCCATCTTTGACGCCTCCACCCGGTTCGAGCTCGCCTTCTGGGACATGGCGTACCGAGATGTCCCGGTCGTGGCGTGAACCATCGGCGGCGGCGGCGGCAGATCGGGCCGGCGGCGACGATCGCTCGCCGGTTCGGCGAATGCGGCCGCCCGTTCGGTAAAGGAGGCAGATGAGAGCTGCAGTCTTGAGGAGGCGGGGTGAGCTCGTGACGATGGAGCTCCCTGAGCCGGCGCGGGAGGGATGGGCCACCGTCATGACGCGGGCGGCGGGAATCTGCGGCACCGAGCTGCACATTCTCGACGCCTTGTTCGAGCCGCCGAGCTACCCGTTTGTCATCGGCCACGAGGCCGCAGGCGTCGTGGCCGACGTCCCACCCTCCAGCAACCTGCAGCCGGGAGAGCGGGTCGCCGTCTACAACATGATCGGGTGCGGTCGCTGCGAGTGGTGCCGGAGCGGAAACGACCAGGTGTGCGTCGAGCCTGTCGGGCAGCTCGGCTTCACGCTGAACGGCACGTTTGCCGACGTCATAGCCGTCCCACCAGAGAACCTCGTGCGCTTGCCGGCGTCCGTCTCGTTCGAGGATGCCGCCCTGCTCAGCTGCGGTGGCATGACGGCGGTCCATGCCGTGCGCCTTGCCGGCGTATCGGTGGGGAGCTCCGCCGTCGTGGACGGCGTCGGAGGAGTAGGCCTGATGGTGATCCAGGTCGCACGGGCGGCGGGAGCGAGCGTGATCGCCATCGCCGACTCCGAGGCGAGGGTAGCTCTTGCCAAAGAGGCCGGTGCGTCGGAGTGTCTCCTTCTCGGCGAAGAGGGTTACGCGTCCGTTGCCGCCCGGGTGCGCGAGCTCACGGGCGGGGGGACGACCTACTACTTCGAGCTTGTCGGCACCGAGGAGAGCATGCAGGCCGGACTCCGCTCCCTCGCCCGCCGAGGCACTTTCGTGTCGATCGGCTATACGGCCGACGAGCTGAGGATCCATCCCGTCGAGCTCATCTTGTCCGAGGCAAGGATCGTGTCGTCCGTCGCCGCATCGTTGAACGACCTGCAGGTTGCCGTCGGTCTTGCAGGCGAGGGTCGACTCCGGACCGTGATCGACACCCGGTACGGCCTGGAGGAGGTGGCAGTCGGCCTCGAACGGCTCCGAGAGCGCCAAGTTCGGGGGCGAAACGTACTCGTCTGGCCGAATTGACGGCTCCCGCGCCCGTCAGCCCGGGGTCGCCGACACGCGAACCAGCTCCCGGTAGCCGTAGCCGTAGTTCACCGGGTCCGAGAGGAGGTAGAGGGCCCCATCGGTGAAGGCTGCCTGGCCCTCCTCGAGGTCGCACCCGAGGTAGCGCCCGGCGTCTCTTTCCGGGAGCGTCGCCACGTAGGACTGTCGCCCGGTCGCCGGATCGATGCGGACGATGCGCTCCGGCGCAGAGGTCTTGCAATCGCCGATGCCGGTCGGCGTTGCGCCCTTGCCGAGCTGCGTGAGGGTGAAGAGACCAAGCTGTGCGGTCCCCTCGACCACATAGCCGGTCCCTCCGAACGATGGCGGGGGGAGCAGGGTTGCCCGCGTCTCGTAGGCGACGTGGGCATCGGGGCCGTCGAGGCGCCATACCGCCTGGGTCCATCCACCCGGGGCGGGTGTGAGGACGTCCAGGAAGACGCTGTGCGCCGAGGCCAGGAACCACTGCGTCCTCGTGCCCAGCCGGCGGGCGACTACGAGCCGGTCAGAGCCTGGGGCGACGTGCCAGAGGTCGCATGCCGTCGAGC
Organism: Acidimicrobiales bacterium; assembly: GCA_030037405.1. GTDB lineage: Bacteria > Actinomycetota > Acidimicrobiia > Acidimicrobiales > Bog-793 > JOPF099. The sequence goes on from JASHRK010000216.1 coordinate 7,274, forward strand.
AGCTGGTCCCGTCCCACGGGCTCGGCGTCATCCAGAACCCGTCGTCGTTGACGGCCATGTAGGGATCGTCCCCGGCAGCGACCGAGTAACGGTGCTCGGCCCGTCCGGTCCTCGCCGACACCTCGAGCAGCGTCCCGGAGGCGCCCCATATCCAGATGGTGCCATCCCCCTCGACGACCCCTCCGTGCCCCCACGCCCACGACCCGTCGGTCATGAGCACGGGGCCGACGGTCACCTTGCGAGTCACCGGGTTCCTTACCGAGACACGGATCTCGTAGCAAAGACAGCGGCCTGGGCGCACCACGACGTGTCTGTGTCTCTGGGCGAGCGTCGAGCTGCAGGAGGGGACCGTGCGAAGGACCCGTAGGGTCGCCGGGTCGAGAACACGGCAGGATGACCCGCTCGGTGATTGGCTCGTACCGACTACGGGGAGGCCGTCCGCTACGGACAGGGTGTCCGTAGCGGACGGAAGATGGACGGCCTCGACGAGCGGTGGCCGAGTGGGTTGGCTCTCCGTCGCCTCGGCGGCAATGGCGCCGGCGCCGGCGGCGACGAGAACCGCAAGGCCGAGCCTGGCGATGTTGCGCACACGGCAATCATGAACCGTGCGAGGTGTGACTGCAGAGCGCGGCTTCGCGTCAGACCGGCGCCTCGCCGGGAGCCGGGGCTCAGCCGTCAGGGACGGCTGCTGCTGCCCGGCGTCATCGCCCGGTGAACTCCGGCTGGCGCCTCTCGGCCGCCGCCGCCAGCCCCTCGGAGTGGTCGGCGGTCGCGGCACAGATCTCGGCGGCGGTGGCCTCGGCGCGCAAGATCGCGCCGAAGCTCTCGGTGGCGCTCCGCCGCAGGTTCTCCTTGGCGAGCCCTATCGCCACGGTCGGGCCTCCTGCCAGCTGGCGGGCGACCGTAGTGGCCCGCTCCACGAGCTCGTCAGGGGGAAGCACTTCGTTGACGAGGCCGATCTCCGCCGCCTCGGCAGCCTCCACGAGCCTCCCCGTGTAGATCATCTCCGCCGCCCGTGCCTCCCCTATGAGCCGTGGCAGGAGGTAGGAGCCGCCAGCGTCCGGGCAGTAGCCGTAGCGCACGTACAGCTCGCCGAACCTCGCCTCCGTGCTGGCGATCCGGATGTCGGCGACGAGGGCCAGGTCGCAACCCGCCCCCACGGCCGGGCCGTTGACGGCGGCGACGACTGGCTTGCGGAGCCAGAAGAGGCGTTCCATGATCTGGTGCATCCTCGCCGTCCACCCGGCGCCGGAGTCCTCGTAGCCCTCCTGCCACTCGCCCAC
>JASHRK010000217.1 GCA_030037405.1 Acidimicrobiales bacterium
GACCTCAGCGCGGCCGCCTTGCGCGCCTACAACAACCTCATGGTGGCACTGGAGAGCCAAGACGACTTCCGTGAGATCCATGAGATTGCAAGTCGTGCCTGCGATCTCGCCCGGCGAGTAGGTGACCGTGCCTGGGAACTGCAGTTCGTCGGTTCCACGGCCGGTGCGCTCTTCGAGACGGGCGAATGGGACGAGGCTGTCGCCTGCATCCGAGAGCTGGAGGCAGTTGCAGGCGAATCGCCCGAGGGAGTCTCGACCGACCTCACCCCGCTCTTCTTACGCCAGGGAAACCTCGAGGAGGCCGAGCGCTGGCTCGGCTTGCAGGACTGGAGAGCACGCGCCGAGAGCCTCGAGGTGCGGATAGGAGGCGCGATCACCCGGGTGGAGTACCTCCGAGCGAGCGGTCAGCCGGCCGAGGCTCTTGCCCTCGCAGAGGAGGCGGTCGCCGCCCGGGCCGAGCTCGACCTCACGAACGTGAGCGTGAAACGCGGGCTCGTGCACGGAGTAGAGGCGGCACTCGATCTCGGTGACCTCGACAGGGCCGACGAGCTGCTCCGGATCGTGAGCTCGGCTCGGCCCGGCGAAGTCTCGCCCTGGCTGCGGGCAGAGGCCGCCAGGCTGTCATCCAAAGTGGCGGCTGTCCGTGACGACGAGGAGGCGGTCGAGCCCGGCTTTGCCGCCGCCGAAGCCGGGCTGAGGAGCCTCGCCCTCCCCTTCGATCTCGCCGTCGCCTTGCTGGAACACGGGGAATGGCTCTCTCGCCACGGCCGGGCAGACGACGCCGAGCCCCTTCTCACCGAGGCCCGCGCGATCTTCGCACGCCTCAAGGCAATGCCCTGGCTCGCCCGTGCCGATGCGCTCAGCTCCGAGAGAGCACCACTGTGATCTGCCCCAGCTGCTCGGCCGCGAACTCGGAGCGGGCCAAGTTCTGCGAGCAGTGCGGCCACGTGCTGGCGCGGGCGTGCCCGTCCTGCGGGGCGGTGCCGTCGGAAGGGGCACGTTTCTGCTCGGAGTGCGGGACACCTGTGGCGGGCTCGCCTGCCACCACGCCCGTCCCCGCACCAGGCGCACCCTCCCTGCCCGCCACCCCCGAACCTACGGCGGAGCGGCGCCTCGTGACAGTCCTCTTCGCAGATCTCGTTGACTTCACCTCGCTCTCTCAGTCCCGGGACCCCGAAGAGGTCCGTGATCTGCTCTCCCGCTACTTCGACACCTGCAGCTCGTTCGTCGAGCGGTACGGCGGCGTGATCGAGAAGTTCATCGGCGACGCCGTCATGGCGGTCTGGGGGGCTCCGACCACCCTGGAGGACGACGCCGAGCGAGCCGTGCGCGCCGCGCTCGACCTCGTGGAGGCAGTCGCCGCCCTCGGAGACGAGCTTGGATTGCCTGGCCTTTCGGCTCGGGCGGGCGTCCTCACCGGCGAGGCGGCGGTCAACCTCGGCGCCAAGGGACAGGGCATGGTCGCCGGGGACTTGGTCAACACGGCGTCGCGTATCCAGTCGGTCGCCGAGTCCGGGACGGTGCTCGTGGGCGAGACGACGAGGCGAGCCACCGAGGCGGCCATCTCTTACACCGATGTCGGACTGCGCGAGCTCAAGGGAAAAGACGAGCCGGTCAACCTCTACCACGCCCTGCGAGTGGTCGCAGGGCGTGGAGGCCTCATGAAGTCGGAGGGACTCGAGCCGCCCTTCGTCGGCCGGGAGAGAGAGCTGAAGGTCGTGAAGGAGCTCTTCCACGCCGCCTCGGAGGGGGCGCGAGCCCACCTCGTCCAGGTGACCGGGATCGCCGGCATCGGCAAGTCCCGCCTCGCCTGGGAGTTCTTCAAGTACATGGACGGCATCAAGGGCGGGTACTTCTGGCACAGGGGACGCTGCCTCGCCTACGGGGACGGCGTGACCTACTGGGCTCTCGCCGAGATGGTGAGAGGTAGGGCCGGGATCCTCGAGGGCGAGGACCGGGCATCAGCTGCCGAGAAACTGAGGGCCGTGGTCGCCCGGTACCTCGCCGACCCGGAGGACCGGCGTTTCGTCGAGCCCCGTCTCCGCCAGCTCATCGGGCTCGAAGAGCGTGCGAGCTCGGACCGCCAGGAGCTCTTCGCCGCCTGGCGCCTCTTCTTCGAGCGCCTCGCCGAGACGAACCCGGTCCTCATGGTCTTCGAGGACATGCAGTGGGCCGACCCCTCTCTCCTCGAGTTCCTCGAAGGTCTTCTGGAGCAGTCCCGTAACTATCCCCTCTTCGTCATGACGCTCGCCCGCCCGGACACTCCTGCCGCGACGTTCGGCTTTTCCCGGAGAAGCGCCACCTCCATCTACCTCGACCCCCTCTCCTCCCTCGAGATGGTCGCGCTCCTCGACGGCTTCGCTCCCGGGCTGCCTGCCGAGCTGACGGCGAAGATCCTCGAGCGGGCCGAGGGAGTGCCGCTCTACGCCGTCGAGACCGTGAGGATGCTCCTCGATCGAGGGCTTCTCTCCGCGGAAGGCGCCGTCTACAAGCCCGTCGGGCAGATAGGTTCGCTCGAGATCCCAGAGACGCTCCATGCTCTCGTCGCCGCCCGCCTCGACGGCATGTCGACGGCGGAAAGGCGCCTCGTGCAAGACGCTTCCGTCCTCGGGAAGAGCTTCACCACCCAGGCGCTGGCGACGATCTCGGGAGTCGAGGGCGAGCTCCTCGACTCGCTTCTGTCCGCTCTCGTCGCGAAGGAGATCCTCTCTGTCCAGATGGACCCCCGCTCGTCGGAGCGGGGCCAGTACGGCTTCCTGCAGGATCTGACGAGAACCGTCGCCTACGAGACGCTGGCCCGGCAGGACCGCAAGCGCAAGCACCTGGCGGCGGCAAGCTACCTCGAGGCGGCCTGGGGGGCCGACGAAGAGGAGATCGTAGAAGTCGTCGCCTCCCACCTGCTGCAGGCATACCGCCTCGACGAGGGAGCTGAGGATGCGCCGGCGATCCGCGATCGCGCCCGGGCCATGCTGCTGCGGGCAGCGGAACGCGCCGCCTCTCTCGCCGCAGGAAAGGAAGCGCAGGCCTACTTCGAGCAGGCGGCGTCGCTGAGCGAGTCCGTCCTCGAGCGCGCCGAGCTCACTGAGCGCGCCGGCCAGATGGCCGAGACTCGCGGACAGCTGGAGGAGGCGGAGGAGCGCTACACGCAATCGATACAGCTCTTCGAGGAGGCGGGCCATGGCCATGCGGCCGCCCGCTGCCAGGCGCGGCTTGCAGGCGTCGAGTTCCTGCGAGTCCGCGGGCTACAGGCGATCGAGCTCATGACGAGAGCGAGGGCCGCCATGGCGGGCAGCGAACCCGACCCCGACTTCGCCCGGGTGACGGCGCAGCTCGGGAGGTTCCTCACCCTCAACGGGCAGGATGCCGAGGCCATGCCTTTCATCGAGGAGGCACTCGAGCTCTCCGAGCACCTCGAGCTGCCAGAGATCTACGCCGAAGCCCTCAACAACAAGGCGCTCTGCCTCCAGCACCATGGCCGCCTCGACGAGAGCGGCGTCCTCCTCAAACGTGCGCTCGAGGTGGCCCTCGAGCGCGATCTGAGCGCAGCTGCACTGCGCGCCTACAACAACCTCATGGTCAACTTCCAGTGCCACGATCGCTTCCTAGAGGTTCGGGAGCTGTCGGACCGGGCCCGTGAGCTTGCCCGTCGGGTGGGGCAGCGGAGCTACGAGCTGGGCTTCGCTGTCGGCGCCATCGGGGTGGCGCTCGACGCGGGCGAGTGGGACGAAGCCCTCGCGGCCGCCCGGGAAGCCGAGGCCGCCGAGGAGTCGGAGATGGGGAGGTTCCGCGTCGGCCTCCTTGACCTCGTCGTCCTCTCGGTCCGGAGAGGCGAGCTCGACGAGGCAAGGCGCGTGCTCGACTCCCTCGAGTCGCTCGAGACAGGCGAGTCTCCCGAGCTTCGCCTCGCGTGGGCTGTCACGAGGATCGAGCTCCTACGGGCGGAAGGCAGATCCGGCGACGCCCTCGCTCTCGTCGACGTCGTCGTGAGCACGAGGGCAGATCTCGGGCTCGCCTACGGGAACATGAAGCACGGCCTCGTGCAAGGCGTGGAAGCGGCTCTCGATCTCGGTGAGCACGCCAAGGTCGACGAGCTGCTCGGGATCGTAAGCTCCGCTCGACCCGGCGAGGTGACCCCTTGGCTGCGAGCGCAGGCGGCCAGGCTCTCGGCCCGGGTAGCGGCCGCTCGGTGGGAAGGCGAGGCGGTCGAGCCCGGCTTTGCCGCTGCCGAAGCCGGCTTCCGAAGCCTCAGAACGCCCTTCGACCTCGGCGTGGCGCTGCTGGAGCACGCCGAGTGGCTGTCGGGGCAGAGCCGGCCCGACGACGCCGAGCCTCTCGTCTCCGAGGCCCGTGGGATCTTCGAGCGCCTGAAGGCGCGACCTTGGCTCGAGAGACTGGATGCCCTTCGACACGCAGGAGCCGAGCTGTGATCTGCCCGAGCTGCTCGGCCGAGAACGCCGAACGGGCCAAGTTCTGCGCCCAGTGCGGCCATCCGCTGGCACGGGCGTGCGCGTCCTGCGGGGCTGTGCCGTCGGAGGGGGCACGTTTCTGCTCGGAGTGCGGCGCCGCGCTGCCCGGGGTCGCCGAGGCCGGCTCCTCCGGGGCGAACGGGACGCCGGTCGGCCAGACCGCGCCGGCGAGCAGTGGCCCGGTAGCCGAGCGACGGGTCTGCTCCGTCCTCTTCGGCGACCTCGTCGGCTTCACCCCGCTCTCGGAGTCACGCGACCCGGAGGACGTGAGAGCCGTTCTCTCCCGCTACTTCGACGTCGCCCGGACGGTGATCACTCGCTATGGCGGTGTCGTCGAGAAGTTCATCGGCGATGCCGTCATGGCCGTCTGGGGCACCCCGCGGGCAGCGGAGGGCGACACGGAACGAGCCGTCCGGGCCGCCCTCGACCTCGTCGCCGCCGTCGAGGTGCTCGGAGAAGAGGTAGGGGCGGAGGGTCTCTCGGCACGGGCAGGAGTGGTGACGGGAGAGGTCGCCGTCAGCATCGGCGCAGA
>JASHRK010000218.1 GCA_030037405.1 Acidimicrobiales bacterium
TGGGGAGGACGATCAGCGCCCAACCGCTTCGCTCCGCCTCGGCGGCAAGCAGGCTGGCGCTCGCCGCCCTCATACGGCGAGACCTCCTCGTGCTGCGCAAGCACTTCGTCGAGTTCGTGCTGCGCACGCTCATACAGCCGTTCCTCCTCGTGTTCGTCTTCCTCTATGTCTTCCCGACGATCGGTCAGGGGATCGGCGGAGGCCACGGCACGGCAGACGAGTCCGCCTTCGCCACGGTCCTCGTCCCGGGCGTCGTCGCCATCTCGATCATGTTCCAGGGAGTGCAGTCGGTCGCCCTCGCCCTGAGCCAGGAGTTCGGCTACACCCGCGAGATCGAGGACCGGGTGCAGGCCCCCTGCCCGATCTGGCTCGTGGCCGTGGCCAAGGTGCTCTCGGGTGCGGTACAGGGCCTGGTGTCAGCCGTGATCGTCTTCCCCATCGCCGATGTCGTGCACGCGGGCGGGGTAGAGGCCCATCTCACCTTCCACTGGGCCATCATCCTCACCCTCATCCCCCTCGCCTGCATCGGCATGACATCGCTCGGCCTCCTTCTCGGGACGGCCTTCGAACCGCGCAACATCGGGCTCATGTTCGGGTTCATCATCCTGCCGATCACGTTTCTCGGCGGGACCTACTACCAATGGACCAGGTTGGCGCCGGTCCAGGTCGGCGGTGTCCACTGGCTGCAGCTGCTCGTGCTGATCAACCCCCTCATCTACGTGACCGAAGGGATGCGGGCCGCCTTCACGCCCTTGAGCCACATGCACCTGTACGTGATCTACCCGGTCTGGATCGCCTTCTCGGTCCTCTTCATGACGCTGGGTCTGCTGAACTTCAGGCGGAAGGTCCTCTCGTAGCAGGGCAGACGCCGGAGGGTGAGGCGGGGCGACATCACGTTTCGCCGGGCCGAGGCAACAGGGTCCCTTAGCCTTCGCTTGGCGACCTCGCCTCCCTGGTCTCGAGCCAACGCTTGAGGCCGGCGGCGTTCGAGTGGATGCCGCTCAGGGTCTCCGCTTTGGCCCGGTTGTCCGGTGCGACGTCGGCGAGCTGGGAGCCGAAACGCTCCTCCAGCGCCAACACGATCTCGCCCCCGGCACGCCAGGCCTGCTCGGCGACCTCGGCCCAGGTTGCGAGAGTCTCGCTCGCCTCGGCAAGGAGATCGTCGGGAGTGCCGGGCATGAGCCCATAGTGAGCGAAGGCGATCCCACTCGGCGATCGCTCCCGGAACCTGCCGATCGACCGGAGCGCCTGCTGGAGGTCGAAGTCCGGCGGCGGGGTCGCCGGGCGGAGGACGCCGACGTCAGGGAGGCGGACGCCGACGGCGTCCCCGGTGAAGACGATGCCTGAGGCGGAGTCCAAGAGAGCCAGGTGGTGCTTGGCGTGGCCGGGGGAGTCGATGGTCTCGAGCGTCCTTCCTCCGCCGACGTCGATCGCCTCGCCGTCGGCAAGCACATGGAGGCGCTCGGGCGGCGTCGGGTCGAGGCGGCCGTAGAGGGAGTCGAGGAGGTCGCCGTAGACGCGGGCGGCTGAGCTGACGAGCCGCGCCGGGTCGGCGAGGTGGCGGGCGCCCTTCTCGTGCACGTAGACCGTCGCTTCGGGAAAGGCGCGGGCGACGTCCCCCACACCGCCGGCGTGGTCGAGGTGGATGTGGGTGACGGCGACTCCGGCGAGGTCGGCGGCACTCACCCCGAGGTCGGCAAGAGCGCCGAGGAGCGTCGCGACCGAGCTCTGGCTGCCTGTCTCGACGAGCACGGGCCTCGGCCCCTCGACGAGGTAGCCGGCGGTGACCCGCTCCCAACCGCCGAGCAGCGTGTCGATCTCGACGATGCCATCTGCGATGCGCCTCCCTGTCAAGTGGTCTCGCCCACCTGCAGCACGACCTTCACGTCGTCCGGGCGGCGCCCGAGGGCGTCGGCAAAGTCGTCGAGCGGCACCTTCCGGTTCACGACCCTTCCCAGCCACGACGGGTCCGCCTTCGAGAGCGCCTCCGCCGCCTGCTCGTAGTGGCGCCGGTTGGCGTTGACCGAGCCGACGACTCCCTCGTTGGCAAGGACCATCGAACGGTTGACAAGGCCGGCGTCTATGGCGAGCTCGCGGCCCGTCGGGGACACCCCGGTGAGGCAGACGACCCCACCGCTGCCGATGTGCTCGATAGCGTCGAAGACGAGCGCGGGCACTCCCGTGCACTCGATGATCACGTCTGGATCGGGCACGGACTGCTCGATCGGACCGGTGTGGTATTCGGCACCGATGGCGCTCACTAGGTCGGGCTTGAGCCCCTCCGTCATCTGGTCGAACACGTGTACGGCAAGGCCCTTTTGCCGCCCCAGCAGCGCTGCCAGGAGCCCGATCGGCCCGGCGCCGGTGATCACGGCGGTCTCCGGCTTCCAGGTCGCCCGCCGGCCGACGTGCTCGGCCTGCTCCCACGCCTTGGCGACGACGCTCGTCGGCTCGAGGAGCACGGCGAGCTCGCCGAGCGCAGAGTCGACTTTCACGAGAGCTTCGGGCTCGCTCCGGTACCGCTCGCGCATGAAACCGTCGAGCGACTTGATGCCGTGCTCGGTGTACTGGCCGTTGCGGCAGAAGTCCCACTCTCCGACGGCGCAGTTGTAGCAGGGAACGGGGTCAGGGCGCCGCACGATCCCGACGACGAGGTCGCCCGCCGCCAGACCGGAGGAGGCCGGTGCCTCGGCAACACGGCCGATCGACTCGTGGCCGAGCACGAGCCGCTCGTGGCCGGGCGGTGACCATCCGTACTGCCCCGAAGAGATCTCGATGTCCGTGCCGCAGATGCCGACTGCGATGGTGTCGACGAGCACGCTGCCCTCGGCCGGAGCGGGCTCACTCAGGTTGTCGAGGCTTGCCGAGCCCGCCTTGCCTGGCACGACCGTTATCGCTTTCATATGTGGCCTCCTGTCGGGGTGAGACTCGGGATTCTCTCGTTGGGGACTCGGGGAGCGAGCGACCACTCCTCCTCGCCTCAGCGGTGGTGGAACACCCTACGGATCTGGCGAGAGCGCTGGCCTTTCCGCCGGAGGCTGTGCGCGGGGGCTATGTGCCCCTGCAGCCGGCCCCTGTGGGTCCAGGTGAGCTGGTGCTCGTGGTGGGCGATACCGGCGGCCGTGTTCACCAAGGAGACGTGGCTGAACGCTTGCGGGAAATTGCCCACCTGGCGGCGTGCCACCGGGTCGTACTCCTCTGCGAGGAGACCGAGGTCGTTTCGCAGGGACAAGAGGCGCTCGAAGAGCTCTCGAGCCTCCTTTTCCCGCCCGATGAGATGGAGGTCGTCCGCCATCCAGAACGAGCAGGCAAGAAACGCCCCCTCCCTGCCGGTAAGCCCGTCGATGCGCTCGGAGTCGGTGGAGTCGTACCTCATGACGAACCCGTCGTGGGTGAGCTCCCTCTGGATGGCTTCGACCGTCGTGACGACGCGCTCGTCGCTCGCAGGAAGGAAGCCCACGAG
>JASHRK010000219.1 GCA_030037405.1 Acidimicrobiales bacterium
AGTCGAAGGCACGCTCGACCGTCTCGAGAGCGTGCGCGGGATCGTCACGAAGCACGTCAAAGAGGCTGCGGCCTCCCAGCGCAGACGCAGGTCTCCGAACGACGAACGCTGTCCGACCAGGCTTGAGTTTGCGCGACAGAATCGACACGACCTTCATGATCTGGCTCACGTCACGAAGGCGACCAGACGGCACTCCCTTCTCCGACCACTCGGCGACAGCCTGACGAGATACCCCGAAGAGCTCGCCCAATTCCACCTTGTTCAGTCCGAGCTCGCGAGAGATCACGGCCAAGGGCTCCACGTCGTCAAGCCGTAACGTCGTCAGCACTCGGCGCTCGAATTCCACGACGTCAGCTTGAGCTACCTCAGGAGAGAGGCCGGTGGGTACCGCAATCGGCGGTCCAAGCTGAGCGAGCTCGCGAGCGGACGCCGCTACAGACGCGGCCACACCCTGGCCGAAACCGAAACTGTCGACCCAGCCGCTCATCGGCGCGATCAGGCCACGCAGCAGCAGCGAGTCGTGGAAGGCGGTCTTCCGCAGGCTTCCACACGGATCTATCTCGCTAGAGACTTCGTCGACGAACAGGCGCAAGCTGCGTACGTAAGCCGAACATGCTGCAAGCGATCCGGCGAGAGCGTGGCGTGTCACCTCTTCGAACGTGGCGACGGCCGCCGGATCCAGCTGGGCCGCGGCTGCGACGAGATCCTCAGCTGTTCGGGCGTCTCTTATCCTCACAAGCACACTCTACCAATCGGCAAGCGATCCGCAAGTATTACCGCAAGGTATCGCGCAGGCTCGGAGGGAGGGGGGAGGCCGTCTGGCACAGTCAGCCCAATCCGGGCTGGTCGCCTACCCGTGCTACCCCGAAGGCTGCACCGGCACCGGCACCGGCACGGCAAGAGAGCCGCGATGTGGACTACAGAGCCACTATTTAGTTGCTGTTTTAGAAACTTCTCGCTACTATAGTTGCCATGGAGACCGCTGACCTCGGAGTACGCGTGGCAAAGCTACGTGAGGCACGCGGCTTGACCGGCTCTCAGCTGGGCACGGTGCTCGGTCTGACGAAGTCGCAGGTCAGCAAAATCGAGAGCGGCGCCCGCCGCCTGGACGTGTCCGAGCTGGCAGAGATGGCTGACGTATTGGAAGTGAGCCTGGGTGAGTTGTTGGGATCGCCACGCAGCCGAAGCTTGGCGCTCGCCGCGCGGGTCATGACCCAACCATCAGACGGAGCCGATCTAGTCGCGCGGCGCCGGCTACGGCAGATACTCGAGGCCGACAGTGTCCTGAGCGACACGTGCGGACTGCGCCCAGCTAAGCCGTCGGCAGCCGGCACGGCTGTTCTTGAGCGAGTCGAGGCAGAGGGACTGAGCAACGCTGGCGGCTCTGCACGAGCTAAAGGCGAGCGTCTGGCCCAAGTCGTACGCGAAGAGTTCGGGCTAGGTCGGTCTCCAGTGTCGGACATCGCGGAGCTCGCCGAACGTCATCTGGGCGTCGATGTTGCCGTCTGGCCCCTCGGTGAGGCCGTGAGCGGGTTGTGCGCACACGCGGACGGGGTCGCCGCTCTCCTGGTCAACTCGGAGTTCTCGGCCGGGCATGAGCGATTCACCGCTGCCCATGAGCTCGCGCACCACCTGCTCGCTGATCCGCGAGACGTGGTGATTGAAAGCGATCTCTACGACACGTCTTCCCCCGGTGAGGTTTGCGCCAACGCATTTGCGGCAACATTCCTTATGCCCGAAGACGGCGTGAGCGAACTCGCCTGCGAGGCTCCCGTAGACGCTGAGATGCTCGGTGAGATGCTTCGCCATTTCCGTGTCAGTTTCCAGGCACTGCTGAACCGGCTGCGAACACTGAATCTCGTCCGTGCCGGGGACGCAGAGTCCTGGCTTGCGCAGTCGCCAACCGCAGTACTTCGAGCGGCCGGAGACTCAAACCCTCGCGAGCTCACCGGTCCTACCTTGAACAGACGAATCCCAGCACGCTTGTGGCGTGCTGCGCTGGACGGCTACCAGTCAGGCCGGGTCGGCGTCGGTGTGCTCGCGGGCCTCGCCGACACGGATGCGGAAACGCTGTACACCCAGCTCGCCGGCGACGGTATCGCCCCGCCATCCGTCGTTGACGATCTGGCCGACATCTGACGCGCCGGCACAACTAGGTACTGCACCCGTGACGCCGTGTGGCTGTTCGATACCTGTTCGATCATCAACCTCTCGCACTGTCAGCCCGTCGCTGGGGTCTTTCGAGCCCGCTACTCCGGACAGGCTGGTTGGGTGAAGGCTGTGCAAACGGAGTTGGCCAGCCAGCGCGCTCGCCGGCCACCCCATCCCCAGGCTGGTCGAGCAATGAACTGGGCGACGACGTGGCTCGGCGATCCGATCGTCTTGGACGAGCCGATCGATATTGAAGAGACGGAGGCCGTGCGGGTCGCTGTTGCCGCAGGTGGCGGTATCAGCGCTCTAGACCACCTTGGCGAAGCTGCGTCGATAGTTGCGCTTGAGAAGCACGCGGAACTGTGGGGCGGGGGGGCGGTTGATCAGCGACGACCGCGGCGCTCGCGACGAAGCACGACGCCGCGGCCATGTGGCCGCATCAACTGTTGGAGTTGTTGCTCGGATGTTGGGTCTGAACCCCCCGTTGTTGACAATCGCCCAGGCGGACACGTACCTGAAGGTGCTGCAAACGCGTCAGCGAATGCGCGTCCCCCTGACCACTACTGACCTCTTGGCAAGCGATCTCGGACCTTGGGAATAGTGAGATGACCGTGGTTCAGCGGTAGCAATCGGGATCGTCTCGAAGCGCGGCCGCCCCCGGAACCGATATATCTGAAAGTCGGCGTCGAGGGTGAAGATCCGCCTATCTCCGCGTTCTTCTGCCATAGCGACGAGCGTGGCGTCCGCGAGGTCCATCGGTCGATCCGCGTACCGGTCCATCAAGCGAGCGCTCCGATAGAGCGCGGACGAAGAGAGATCGGCAACGACGAGGCGGTCGGTTCGCACCAGGCGTCAGAGCGCTTGTTGGGCACGAGTGCCGCCGGCACGAGCGAGCAGGTACATCGCTTCGGTGAATGCCGGCCACGTCGTGACAAGGGGATCGTCACTCGATCGAGGGCACCCCCGCACAAGGCGTGGTCGGGCTCGTCCGCGTCGATGACCGCGATGAGCGGGCCTGCGTCGGTGAGCGTCACCGCCTGCTCGGGTCGCTGGCGAGCGACTCGGTGAACGCTCGGCCCGTCCGGCGTGCCCGACCGCCGCCGCCGTGAACGACGCCAGCCACGTCGGCGAACTGCTCACCTGGACGAGCAGCCAGCGTCTCCTCGGCTCGCGCGGCGGCCGCTTGGCGGATGAACTCCGAGACGGACTCCCCCCTTACCGTGGCGGCACGACGCATCTTCTCGTCGAGGTCAGCATCAAGTCTCAGGCTTCGCATCACACCATGTATCACGAGAAGTGTCTCGGCGTGATACGCCTGGGCCTCTCGAGGGTCGACCTGTCAGATATTCGGCCCGAAGAGATGGAGCCGTTTCCGCACGTCAGGGAAGTCTCCCGGAGCGCTCAGCTCCTCAGCCCGACGATGGTGCCGACTACCGCCACGACGAGGGGCAGCCCGATGCCGACGACCCACGCCATCGCCCTCACGCTCGCCTGCAAGGAGGAGACATCTCTCGCGAGCGTTTGCAACGACTTTACCATCCCGCCGAGAGTCGGGCTCTCGGGATCCGCCGTCGCCTCGATGTCCTTGGCGCTGAGACCCGTCTGACCCTGCCTGGATCCTTGGTAGGGCCGCTCCACGGGGGCGGCGAGCTTCAAGTACTGGGTCGTAAGAAACGCCCCCTCGTACCCAAGAGTGACCCGACGCGGCGCCAAGTTGGTGACTCTCACGATCAGGCGTCCCTCGAACCCCGGGTCGATCTGCGGCCCTGAGAGGAGCATCAGACCCTGGCGGGCGTAGGCGGAGGAGAGCCCTAGCTGACCGGCGATCTGCGGTCCGCAGCGCACCCTTTCCCGAGTGACGATGACGGCGAACTCCCCCGGATCGATCACGACGAGCCCCTTGTTCGCCACGTCGATCTTCCCGTCCGAACCGCTTACGTAAGCCTCGTGCCCGACGCGCATGTCGTAGCGCGCGAGCCCCAAGCAGCTCGCCTCGAGCGGCTCGATCTCCATCAGCCCCTCGGCGATGGCTGTCCTGATCTCAGCGCCCGCCAACATGGCCCCGACACTACCGATGGGGTGTGTACTGCTCCGTGACCACCAGGACACTGCGAGCGCACGTGCCCGTATCATGGCGGCATGGACCGCATCGGCGTCGTCGACACGATGTTCGCCCGCGTCGACATGGGCGCCATCGCCCTCGACGAGCTCGAGTCCTGCCCCGGGTACGGCACTCGTTTCGAGGTGGTGCGCCGTACCGTGCCCGGCTTCAAGGACCTCGCCGTCGCGTGCAAGCTGCTCGTCGAGAACGAGGGCTGCAAGATAATCGTCGCCCTCGGGATGCCCGGACGGGCCGCCATCGACGAGGTCTGCGCCCACGAGGCCTCCCAGGGGATCATGATTGCCCAGCTCCTCACCTCCACCCACATCCTCGAGGTCTTCGTCCACGAGAACGAGGAGGAGGACCCCGAAGCACTCGTCCCCGTCTGCGAGGACCGCGCCCGCAAGCACGCGAGAAACGCCTACTGGATGCTCTACGAGCCCCATGAGCTCTCACGCCGGGCCGGGCAGGGCATCCGGCAGGGCTACGCCGACGCAGGGCCGATCGCGACGTCGACGAACATCGGGGCGTGATCCGAGGGCGGTCTCTCCCCGCCCATCCCCTTTCTCGCCTCCCGGTCGATGAGGGCGTAGGTGACCCGAGAGGCGAGCGGTCTCGTCACGAGGATGTGGTCGATGCGCATGCCCCGGTGCTTGTGGAAGTCGCCCGCCCGGTAGTCCCACCACGAGAAGAGCTGGTCGGCG
>JASHRK010000220.1 GCA_030037405.1 Acidimicrobiales bacterium
GCTTAACGCCCGGAGGACCCGAAGGAGGCGCCGGCAAGGGGGGCGGGGAGGGGCCGAGACCCCGAGAGGCCTCGGGAGGCCCCGAGAGGCCCCGAGGGCCGGCTCCTAGCGCTCGTAGCGGGCAAGTGCCCGGCGGGCGGCTCGCGCCCCGGCAGCGGCGAGCTCGGGCGGGCTCAGCACCTCAGCCCCCGGGCCGAGGCGGAGAAGGAGCCGCCCGAACCAGCCCTCGGCATCCGCCACGAGGAGCTCGACAGCAAGGCGGCCGTCGGGGAGCGCCTCGATCCGCGATGCCGCCGCCTGCTCGACGGCAAGCTCGGAGCCTGGGGGGAAGGCGATCTTTGCGCGCACGGCGTCGGGACCGCCGATAAAGGCACCCGGAGCCGCGAGCGAGCTGTCGAGCTCGCCTGGCGGCTCGAAAAGGGCTCCCGTCGGCCGCACCGACTGCACCCGCTCGACGCTGAATCGCCGCGCTCCGCCGGCGCGATGGCAGAAGGCGTCGAGATACCAGCGCCCCTCTCGCAGCACCACCTGGTAGGGGTCGACTTCGCGCACCGTCGGCTCGGCGGTGGCGCTCGACACGTACTCGATCTCGACGCCGCTGTGGCTCTCGACGGCCTCCTTCAGGACGCCAAGATGCTCGGGCTGGCCCACCTCGAGGGAGAAACGCGACTCCCCGAGCACCTTGGCCAGCTTGTCCAACGCCGATCGCAACGCCCGCTCCTCCCCCGCCCCCGCCACGCCGGAGAGCGCCTCACCGGCGGTGGCAAGGGCGAAGCCCTCCTCCGGGGTGAGCCGCCGGGGCTTCGCGAGGTGGCCGAGACCGAGCGCCCTCACCCGGTCGCCGTCCACGATCAACTCGATTAGCTGGTCCGGCGTGTAGGGAGGGACGCCGCAGCAGGCCGCCAGCTCGAGGTCGTGGACGAGCTCGCCGGCATCGAGCTCGAAACGGGCCGCCAGGTCGTCGATGCGCGCCTCCCCGACTCGGGAGAGGTGGACGAGGACGGCGAGGAGGCGTCTCAGCCGCTCTCCAGCCACGACGCCGCTCGGAGGAGGCCTTCGCGGCGACGGGCCCTCGCTCCGGACCGGCTTCCCGGGCGGCTGCGGGCTCGGCTCTCGGCGCCTGGCCGCGGGTACCGCCATCGTCCGCAAGCGCTCGAGGATCGCCTCCCGCAGAGGCGCCGGCCCCCGCACGACCGCCGTGTCGCCAAGGCCGGCCACGAAGGAGACGAAAGCCTCCGTATCGCCGACCGGGAGTCGTAAGACGACGCTGCCGTCCCACTTCCACTGCGAGACGGCGCCCGCCGGCACGAGCGCCGCCGTCTCGCGGGCGAGGCGGGCGTCGATCTCGACCTCGGCGACAGGGACGTCCTCGCTCGCCTTGGTGAACGGGAGGAGGCGGATCTCCTCGGCGAGGTCGAGAGCGACTGGCGTCTCGAAGGCTCCCTCCTCGCCGATGGCAGGTGGGCTCTGCAGGCGATCGACCCTGAAGGTCCGCTTCGCCCCGGCCCCCCGATCACGACCGACGAGGTACCAGGCGGCCTGGCGGAAGGCGAGGGCGTACGGCTCGACCTCTCGCTCCTTGCCCCGGTAACGGAACTGGATCACGGCCGAGCGCCGCAATCCCTCGTGGATGGTGGCGAGAGCGGGGAGCGCCGGCAGGACGGCGACAGGGGCAAGAGGAGGGCTGCCGACGAAATGACCGAGGGTCGAGAGAGCGTTACGGCCGGCGTTCCCACCGAGCTGGACGGCGGCGACGGCGAAGGCGAGCGCCTTCGCCTCGGCGGGATCGAGGTCCAGGTCGGGCAGGTAGTAGTCCTCGGGGCGGAGAACGTAGCCCACCTGCTCGACCCCCCCGATGGCGACGTTCGTCACAGGGATGCCCTGGTCCCTCAGCGCCTTCTTGTCACGCTCGAAGGCCTGGCGAGTCGCCTCCCTGCCCTTCGGGTAGCCCTCGACCTGGTCGGTGATCTCGCGCAAGGTCAAAGGCCGTTTCGCGTCGAGCAGCACGAGCACGAGGTTGGTGAGACGTTCGAGGCGGTCGCGTCTGCTTGGCGGGGCCATCGCCGTGATGGTACGTCGGGCCGCCGGCAACGGCTCGGTCTCGGGCGGCCGCCCGGTCACCGCCGGTCAGAACCCGAAGGGCGCCTCCTGCACAGCCGCGACGGCGGCGGCCGGACCGTCGAGCTCCACGCGGGCCACCTCCTTGCGGCCGAAGAGGTACAGGAGCAGCTCCTGAGGCGTGCCGGTGATCGTCACGAGGGGCACGGCGCTGGAAGCCCTCACCGAGCCGAAGCCGGGGGCGACCGCCTCGACGCCTGCGTCCGTCAGCCTGCGGGCAAAGAAACGAGCCCCTCTCCTCACGCTCGGCCAGAGAGCGGCGTCGAGCGCAGCATCCTGCCGTGGTCCCGCCGGCTCCTCGCCCGCCCGCCTCACGTCCTCGTAGTGGACGAAGTACTCGACGGTGTTCACCCAGCGGTCGAGCGGCTTGTAGAGCGGGCCGGGCCCAGCCCGGATGCGATCGACGAGGCCCCGATAGCCGATCCTGCCCTTGGCGCCGTCCATCGCCTTCTGGGTGACCGAACTGAGCCCGGGCATGACGATCCCGACCGACATCCAAGGGCGGTGCTCACGAATGTAGAGGTGGGCCGCCAGGTCGGAGGTGGTCCACCCCTCGCAGAGAGTGGGGGCGAGAGGGCCTTTCGTGTCGAGCAGGTCGCACAGTGCCACCCGTTCCGACTTGGCGATGCTCCCGGTCGTCATACCGCCTCCCCTCCATCGTCTTGCGATAGAAGTCACCGGTACTACCCCGCAGCTGTCGAGCTGCCCGGTCACCTACTGGTGCGCTCGTTTGAACTTACCCCTATCCGCGCCCGAGCACCCGCCGCTCATGGTCGAGAAGCTGCTGCTTCAGCTCGAGCCCACCCCCGTAGCCGACGAGCTTGCCGTTCGCACCGATCACCCGGTGACAGGGAAGCACGACGGGGAGAGGGTTGCGCCCGTTCGTGGCGCCAACGGCGCGGTATGCCGTCGGCTTGCCGACGCGAGCCGCGATGTCGCCGTAGGTAGCCGTCTCCCCGTACGGGATCTCGCCGAGAGCGAGCCAGACCGCCCGCTGGAAGTCGGTGCCCTGCGGGTCGAGGGGAAGGTCGAACTCCCTGCGCTCCCCAGAGAAGTACTCCCCTAGCTGACGCTCGGCCTTGGCGACGGCCCGTGGAAGGCCCTCGCGTGCCGGGTCGATCGTCTCCGCCAGCTCGCCGGCGGCGTTCGGCAGGAAGACGTTGTGGAGAGAGTCGTCGTTCCCGGCGAGCAGCATCGGCCCCACCGGGGTCTCGAGCGCCCGCCACTCGTCGCCCTCCAGCATCCAGCTCTCGCTGTTGTTGACAGTGGTCATGCTACTTCCTCCTTCTCTGTCGTCTCGTGCCCGGCCCGCTTGTGCGGGCCCGCCCAGAGGTACTGCAGGGCGTAGGAACGGTAGGGTCGCCACCGCGCCGAGATCAGCTCAGCTGCTCTCGCGTCCCCGCGAAGCCCGAGGCGCTCGAGCGCCCTTCGCACCCCGAGGTCGCTCGCAGGGAAGGCGTCCGGGTCGGCGAGCGCCCGCATGCGCACGTAGGCGACCGTCCACGGTCCTATGCCGGGAAGGGCGAGCAGCTGGGACGAGACCTCTTCCCTGTCGGCGCCGGGATGAAGCGATATCGAGCCCTCGGCGAGAGCCGTGGCAAGCGTGACGAGGGCGCGGGCCCGGCTCGCCGGCATCGGCAGATCCCTCGGAGAGAGGGCTGCCAACCTCGCCGCGCTCGGGAAGAGGCGCCTGACACCTCCCACCACCCCAGCGAGGTTGCCGAGATCGCCCAGCTGCTCGCCGTGGGCCGCCGCGAGCTGCTCGGCAGCTCGGCGCGCTCCGACGACGCTCACCTGCTGGCCGAGAACGGCCCGCACGGCGAGCTCCGCCCCGTCGACGTGCCCTGGCACGCGAAGCCCAGGGACCGCGGCGACTGCCGAGGAGAGGATCTCGTCGCCTCCGAGCATCTCGGTCACCGCCGCCGGATCGGCGTCCAAGTCGAGAAGCTGGCGGAGGCGCTTCACAGCCGTCGTCAGGTCCCTCAGGTCCGCGAGCCACAGGTTGGCCCGCAACCAGGTCTCTCCTGCGACGGGAACCGCCACCTCTGCGACCGCAGGCCCGTGTGGCAGGGAGAGGGAACGGCAGTAGGAACCCTCGCCGGTGGCCTCGACGCCCCCCACCGCTCGGGCGGCGAGAAAGGCAAAGAGCGTGGCGTGGGCAAAGGGCGGCCGGTAGGCGAGGCGCAGCGTCACCGCCCCCGCTCCGACCCCCGATGCGGATCCCGATGCGGATCCCGATGCGGCTGCCGATGCGGCTGCCGGAGCGGCTCTCCCTCGCCGGCGGGCCCGGGCGCGAAGCGCTGTCGGCGGCTCGCCGAAGACGGCGCGGATCGTGTCGTTGAACTGCCGGATGCTGCCGAACCCGGCCGCGAAGGCAACCTCGCCGACTCGCAAGCCGGTCGTCTCGAGGAGGATTCGGGCGGTCTGGGCCCGCTGCGCCCGCGCCAGCTCGAGGGGCCCGGCGCCGACCTCGGCGAGGAGTAGGCGGTTCAGCTGTCTCGTGCTGTATCCCAGTCGCGCTGCGAGGCCCGAGACGCCCTCCCGGTCGACGACTCCGTCGGCTATCTCGCGCATGGCACGCCCCACGGCGTCGCCGCGGCGGTTCCACTCGGGCGAACCTGGAGAAGCGTCCGGCCGGCATCGCTTACAGGCACGAAAGCCGGCACGCTGCGCAGCCGCCGCCGTCGCGAAGTAACGCACCCTCTCCCGCCCGGGCGTGACCGAGGCGCAACTCGGGCGGCAATAGATTCCCGTCGAGGTCACGCCCACGAAGAACCAGCCGTCGAAACGCCCGTCCCGCGCCTGCACCGCCCGGTAACGGAGATCGTCTTCTGTCACCGGTCGAGTATCGCGAAAGAGCTGCCCCTCTTTCTGGCGGGAATCGGACAGGCGGGTCGACGAGGTGGCGGCGGGCTGCTTGCGGCAGGATGGACAGGCTCCGCCCTAGACAAGGAGGCTGCCGATGCCGCTCCAAAAGCACGTCCACGAGCCGCGCCACGACCGGGAAGTCGTGAGCATCCGGCCCCAGTTCGCCCAAGACCTCGAGACCGCCGAGGTCCCGAAACACACGCTTCCTCCCTCTTCGATGCCTGCTTCGACCGCCTACCAGATCATCCATGACGAGCTCATGCTCGACGGCAACGCCCGCCTGAACCTCGCGACGTTCGTGACGACGTGGATGGAACCAGAGGCCGAACGGCTCATGGCGGAATGCTCGGCGAAGAACATGATCGACAAGGACGAGTATCCCCAGACCGCAGAGCTCGAGCGACGCTGCGTCAACATGCTCGCCCATCTCTGGCATGCGCAGAGCGACGAGGAGGCGACCGGCTGCTCGACGACAGGCTCGAGCGAGGCGTGCATGCTCGGTGGCCTTGCTCTCAAGTGGCGCTGGCGCCAGCGCCGCCAGCAAGCCGGCCAGGCAACGGCCTCGCCCAACCTCGTCATGGGGTCGAACGTCCAGGTTTGCTGGGAGAAGTTCTGCCGCTACTTCGACGTCGAGATGAGGCTCGTCGACGTCGGCCCGGACGTCGCCCACCTCACGGCGGACAAGGCCAGAGCCGCCTGCGACGAGAACACGATCGGTGTCGTCGCCGTCCTCGGCTCCACCTACGACGGCGCCTACGAGCCCGTGAAGGAGATCTGCGACACCCTCGACGACCTCGCGAGGGGCGGCGGTCCCGATGTCGGCGTGCACGTGGACGGGGCGAGCGGTGCGATGGTGGCTGCGTTTCTCGACGAGGACGTCGAGTGGGACTTCCGCCTGCCGCGGGTCCAGTCCATCAACACCTCGGGGCACAAGTACGGCCTCGTCTACCCGGGAGTGGGTTGGGTGGTCTGGCGCGACTCGAAGGCGCTCCCCGAGGACCTCGTGTTCAAGGTGGACTACCTCGGGGGCGAGATGCCCACCTTCGCTCTCAACTTCTCTAGACCGGGAGCACAGGTGGCGGCGCAGTACTTCAACTTCCTCCGCCTCGGCTTCGCCGGCTACCGGGAGATCCAGCAAGCCTGCCGGGACACGGCCTCGTGGCTCGCCGAGACGGTCTCGGCCATGGACGAGTACGCCCTCATCTCGACGGAGCGAGGGCTTCCCGTCTTCGCCTTCTGCACGACCGAGGGCGTGCCCTTCAGCGTCTACGACGTCTCCGACGCCCTGAGGTCCCGCGGCTGGCTCGTCCCCGCCTACCCGATGCCACCGGGGATGGAGGAGATCTCGGTGCTCCGCATCGTCGTGAGGAACGGCTTCTCACGCGACCTCGCCGCCATGCTCCTGAACGACCTAGCCGAGGTCACGGCGCGCCTGAAGGAACGGGCGGCCGCCGGCACGGCACCGGTGCACGCCAAGGCGAGGACGGGCTTTCACCACTGAGGCACCAGCGCGCTCGGGCGGTCGGCCACGGGGGACCGCGACCGGCGGGCGCCGAGGGGCGGCCCGCCTCAGGCGGCGATGCGGGTCTGCGAAGCCGTCTCGGCGACAGGAACCTGCGTGCCCGGCCGCGTCATCATGGCGACCCCCATGGCGATGCCTCCGAGCAGCCCGAGAAGGACGCCGGGGCCGAGGGAGCAGCCGACCCAGTACGCCAGCTCGTGGAGCGCCCCGGCCGGGCGGATCGGCACGCTGTGATCGAGCACCCGCCAGGCGAAGGGACCGATGGCGAGCCATGCGCCGCTGCAGGCGACGAGGAAGCCCGCCCATATCGGCCCGATCTTCGCCATGCCCCGGCGGGCAAAGGGGGCGGCGGACATCATCATGAGCCCGAGCAGCACCGCCGCGCCCCCGCCGACGAGCCAGATGACGGCGTGGGAGAGGTTCCACACCCATGCCCCCGTGCCCGTGGCGTTGAACCCGAACTCCGGCCCGACGAAAGGCACTATGCCTGCCCAGGCTCCGAGCAGCATCGTCAGGAAGCCGATCGTGGCGAGACCTGCTCCTGCGCCGGGGTTGGGGTTGCGGTTGCGCCTGGCGTTGGCGTTGGCGCCGGACACGACGGGTGCGGGGCTGGGTACGACCGTCGGTTCCATGACAGGAGACTCCTCCTCCTGGACGGGTTGTCGTGATCTCTTGAACATCGACTCGACCTCCTCTGTCATGTGTCACCTACCCGCCGATCGCGGGCAGCATGCGAGCCGGGGACGATATGGTCACTCCTGGAGCAAAGGAGGTACTTGCCTGTGAGCGCTACGACCACTCCGGCTCCGAGCGAGGCGAGCACCAGCCGCCATCGAGCCGAAGGCGATCCTCTCGACCTGGAGGCAGTCGATGCCATCGAGCTCTGGGTGGGGAACGCCCTTCAGGCAGCACACTTCTACCGGACGGGATGGGGATTCGAGCTCGTCGGCTACGCAGGGCCGGAGACTGGCGTCCGTGACAGCTGCTCGTACCTTCTCGAGCAGGGAAAGCTCCGTCTCGTCGTGACGGCCTCGCTGCGGGAGGGCACCGAGATCGCCCGCCACGTGGCCCGCCACGGAGACGGTGTACGTGACCTCTCGTTGCGGGTGGCCGACGCCGCCGGCACCTTCGAGGCCGCCGTCCGGCGTGGAGCCGTTCCCGTCCGTGCTCCATGGGAGGAGAGCGACGGCTGCGGCGTGATCCGCCGGGCGACCATCGCCGCCTACGGCGAGACCGTTCACACCTTCGTCGAGCGCCGCCAGTACGGCGGCGTGCACGCGCCCGGCTACGAGCCCCGCGCCACCGTGCCCGACCCTCTTCCCCCGGTCGGCGCTCTCGACTTCGATCACTCCGTCGCCAACGTCGAGCTGAACCGCATGGACTTCTGGGTGGGTTTCTACGAGAAGGTGCTCGGGTTCAGCCTGGTGCAGGGCTTCACCGACGAGGACATCTCGACGGAGTACTCCGCCCTCATGTCGAAGGTCGTCTCGGACGGGGTAGGGAGGATCAAGTTCCCGATCAACGAGCCGGCGCCGGGCAAGAAGAAGAGCCAGGTCGACGAGTACCTCGACTTCTACGGCGGGCCGGGCGTGCAGCACATCGCCATCGCGACCGGCGACATCGTGGCGTCGGTGGCCGCCCTCGAGACACGCGGCATCGAGTTCATGCGAGTGCCGGCGACCTACTACGAGGAGCTGAGGGAGCGTCTCGCCGATCTCGAGCTCGACGTCGACGCCTTGGAGCGCCACGGGATCCTCGCCGACCGCGACGACGAGGGCTACCTCCTGCAGATCTTCTCCCGCATGAACCAGGACCGCCCGACCGTCTTCTTCGAGCTCATCGAGCGGCGCGGTTCGCGCGGCTTCGGCAACGGCAACTTCAAAGCCCTCTTCCTGGCGCTCGAGCGCGAGCAGGCGCGGCGGGGGAACCTCTGATGCCCTACTACCGGCGTGTAGGAGATGTCCCGGCGAAACGCCACACCGCCTACCCCAACCCCTCCTCCCCCTCACGGCTGCTGCCCGAGGAGCTCATGGGCGTCAACGGTTTCGCCGAAGAGAGCGCCCTCCTCTACCACCTATCGGCGCCGACGGCGATCGTCGCCGCCGAAGCCGTCGAGTCGGAGCCCGAGCGTTTGCACGGCAATTCCCCGCTCCTTCCCCGGCATCTGCGGCTCCATCGCTTGAAGGAGGGGGGCGACCCCGTGACCGGCCGCCGCCTGGTTCTCGCCAACGACGACGTGCGCATCTCCTACGCCGTCGCCACCGAGTCGAGCCCTCTCACAAGGAACGCCGCCGGGGACGAGCTCGCCTACGTCGAGTCCGGCTCGGCTGTCCTCGAGACGGTGTTCGGCTCCATCGCCCTCGCCGAGGGCGACTACGTCGTCATACCCGCCTCCACCACCCATCGCTGGGCGCTGCCGGACGGCGCCGCCTCGGGTGCGGCTCCCGTCCTGCGCCTCCTCCTCGCCGAGGCCCGCGGTCATGTGACCGTTCCCGCCCGCTACCTGTCCTCCCGCGGCCAGCTGAAGGAGGGAGCGCCCTTTTCCGAGCGTGACGTGCGCGGTCCCGAGAGCCCCCTCGTCGTCGATGGCGAAGAGGTCGAGGTGCTCGTGCGCCATCGCACGGGAACGACGAGGTACGTCTACGCCCGGCACCCCTTCGACGTCGTCGGGTGGGACGGCTGCCTCTACCCTTGGGCTCTCTCGATCCATGACTTCGAGCCGATCGTCGGGCGCGTGCACCAGCCACCGCCCGTCCACCAGACCTTTGCCGGGCCCGGCTTCGTCGTCTGCTCGTTCGTGCCGCGGCCCTTCGACTTCGGCACGAACGCCATACCCGTGCCGTACAACCACAGCAACGTCGACTCCGACGAGGTCCTCTTCTACTGCGCCGGCGACTTCATGAGCCGGGCCGGCTCGGGGATAGAGGAAGGCTCGATGTCGCTCCACCCTTCGGGCTTCATCCACGGCCCGCAACCTGGAAGCGTCGAACGGGCGATCGGCCAGCCGGGGACAGACGAGCTGGCCGTCATGATCGACACCTTCAAGCCGCTCGCTCTCGGTCAGGCTGCGCTCGACGTCGAGGACGAGGCGTACGCCTGGAGCTGGGCCCGCACCACCTGAGACCGAGCCGCCTGAGACCGAGCCGCCTCACTCCTCAGCGCGACGCCGCCCACGCCAGGAGTTCGCCGGCCGATCGAGCATTCATGACGAGCTCCGGCCCGATCCCGGCCCCGAGAGCCTGCTCGCATCCGAGCTCCTGCCACTCGAGCTGGCCGGGGGCGTGAGCGTCGGTGTCTATCGTGAAGACGCAGCCGGCGGCGAGCGCCCGGGCCAAGAGGTCCGGCGGCGGGTCACGACGCTCAGGGCGGGAGTTGATCTCGACGGCGGTGCCCGTCCGGGCACAGGCGCCGAAAACGGCCTCCGGGTCGAACTGCGACTGCGGGCGGCCCCGCCCCACGATGAGACGCCCGGTGCAGTGCCCGAGGATGTCGACGTGAGGGCTCTCGATCGCTCTTACCATGCGTCTCGTCATCTCCCGGGAGTCCATCCGGAGCTTCGAGTGCACGCTTGCGACGACGACGTCGAGGCGGCCGAGCAGGTCCTCGCTCTGGTCGAGAGCGCCGTCCTCGAGAATGTCGACCTCGATGCCGGTGAGGAGGCGCCAGGGAGCCATCTCCTCGTTCACCTCGGCCACGACCTCGAGCTGCTCGCGCAACCGCTTGGCGTCGAGGCCGTGGGCGACCGTGAGCCTCGGCGAGTGATCGGTGAGTACGAGGTACTCGTGGCCGAGCGCTCGGGCGGCCTCGGCCATCTCCCGGATAGGGCTCCCGCCGTCGGACCAGTCCGAGTGGGAATGGCAGTCTCCCCTGAGCGCTCCCCGCAGCGCCGCGACCTCGCCGCTCGGTGGAGGCGGCTGCGCCCCTTCTAGCTCCTGCAGGTAGGCGGGGACACCCCCGGCCAGCGCCTCGGATATCACCTTTGCGGTCGTGTCGCCCACGCCGTCTATCTCCTTCAGCTTCCCCCTGGAGGCAAGGTCGAGGAGTCTCGCGGGATCGGTCGCCTCCACTCCGGCCGCCGCCCGTCGAAACGCACGCACCTTGTACGTCTCGCCCCCACCTCGCTCGAGGAGGTAGGCGACCCGGCGGAGTGCTTCGGCAGGTCTCAGCTCACTCACGCGGGCCCACGCTCCCGCCGCCTGTCCCGCTGCCTGTCCCGCTGCCTGCCATGTCGAACGCCTCCCACATAGATGCGTACCGTCCCCCCCGGGCCACGAGGTCGTCGTGCGACCCGGACTCGACGACTTGCCCGTGGTCCAGGACCACGATGCGGTCCGCCGCCCGCGCCGTCTGCAACCTGTGGGCGATCATGATCGTCGTGCGCCCGGCCGCCACCGACCGCATGGCGGCGGCCACCCTCGCCTCGGTCGCTAGGTCGAGCTGGGATGTCGCCTCGTCGAGGAGGAGGACGGCCGGGTGAACGAGCTCGGCTCGGGCGAGGGCGAGAAGCTGGCGCTGGCCGGCCGAAAGCGACCTGCCCCGCTCTGCCAGCTCGTGCTCGTAGCCGCCTGCGAGAGAGGTGATGAACTCGTGCGCTCCGACGGCTCGCGCGGCCGCCTCGACCTCGGCGTCGGATGCCTCGGGCCGCCCGTAGGCGATGTTGTCGCGCACGTTCCCCGTGAAGAGGAACGCCTCTTGGGGCACGTAGCCGAGTTGCCGGCGGAACGAGGCGAGGTCGACCGACTTGAGGTCGTGCCCGTCCGCACGCACCGAGCCCTCGTCGGGATCGTAGAAACGTGCCATCAGCTTCACCATCGTCGACTTCCCCGCTCCCGTCTCGCCGACGAGCGCCACCGTCTCGCCCGCCTCGACGGCGAGGTCGATGCCCCGCAAGGCCTCCGGCGGCTTCCTCGCTTCGGCGTCGATCGCCTGGACGTAGTGAGGGTCGCGGGGGCCCCGGGGAGGCGCCCCGTTCGACCCTGCTGTCGACATCGGCGCCGTCGGGTAGGAGAAACGCACCTGCTCGAACCGAACGTCCCCCTGCAACCGCCCGGTCGGCACGGGGTCGAGCGCCTCCGGCGTGAGCGTGTCCAACACCATCAGGTCGCCGATGCGCCGCATGGAGACACGGGTCTGCTGCCAGGAGTCGAAGACTTGGGAGAGCTGCTGGATCGGCGAGAAGAAGAGGTCTATGTACAAGATGAAGGCGATGAGGGCGCCGCTCGACAACCTCCCCGACGTCACGAGCCCCGCGCCCACCCCGAGGATGATGGCATCGGCGCAGCCGGCGAGGAACTGGGACACGAAGGGGAAGTAGACGGCGACGAGCCGCTGGGCGGCGACGCGTGCCTCGAGGTAGTCGTTGCCCAAGCGGTGGAACCGCTTTTTCGTCTCTGCCTCGTGCACGAAGGCCTGCGACTCGCGCACGCCCGAGAGGCTCTCTTGGAAGTCTGCGTTGACGATGGCGATCCGGTCCCGGGCACGGTCGTAGAGGACGACGGCCTTGCGCCGGAAGACGACCGTGGCGAAGACGAGCGGGATCGTCACCGTCAGGGTGAAGAGACCCAAGTCGGCGTTGATGACGACGAGAGCGATCCCCACCCCGACGAAGGTCACGATGGCGACGAGAGCCGAGAGGAGCCCGTTCTCGATGAGCGACTCGAACTGATCGACGTCGGTCGTCATCCGGGTCATGATGCGGCCGGCCATCTCCTGCTCGTAGTAGTCGAGGGAGAGGCGTTGCAGCTGCGCCCAGATGCGGATGCGGAGCGACATCATGATCCGCTGGGCCGCCTTGCCCGTGACGAAGGTCTCGCCGATCTCGTCGAGGAGATCGGAGAGGGTCACGGCGAGGAAGATGGCCGAGGTCACAAAGAGCACGACCTTCGACCCCGTGGCGACGCCCGAGTCGATCCCCTCCTTCACGAGGACGGGACCGGCCAAGGTGAAGAGGCCGTCTATGACCACGAAAAGAAGGCCGAGGAGCAACGGGCGCCGGAACTCCGAGATGAGCTGTCGCAGGCTGAAGTGCCGCTCATGTCGAGACTCCTGCTCGACGTCGACCTCCGGGAAGTCGCGGATCGGCCGGAGAGCTTCCACACGGGAAAGAAGCTCGGGGGTCGGGGCAAGGTTGAGCCGCCAGCTTCCACCTCCTCCTCGCCCGAGCCCGGCTCCCAGGCTGGGGGCCCGATGGGTGACGGCACGGGCCGTCGGCGTAGTCGCCCTGGCTCCGGCCACCAGAGCCGGTGGCGTAGCCGGCACAGCGCCCGGCGCCTCCCCTCCGTCGGCGCTCCCGTCCGGCACGAAGGCCGGCGCCGTCTTGGCGGCGAGCGCCTCGATGGAGCCTGCCGCCGCCTTCCCGTCCTCCTCCGTCGTCTCGAGACCGGAGAGGAGAGCGCGATAACGCGAGCTTCGCGCCGTGAGCTCCTCGTGCGTCCCCGACTCGACGGCCCTTCCGTCCTCCATCACGACGATGCGGTCGGCGAGTCGCAGGGTCGAACGCCTGTGCGCCACGAGCAGCGTCGTCCGCCCCGCCATCATCGTGCGCAAGGCGTGGTGGATCGACTCTTCGACCTTGGCGTCGACGGCGCTCGTGGCGTCGTCGAGGACAAGGACACGGGGGTCGTAGAGGAACATCCGGGCAAGGGCGATGCGCTGCCGCTGCCCCCCCGAGAGGTTGAGCCCTCTCTCGCCCACCACCGTGTCGTAGCCGCGAGGCAGCTCGCTCGCGAATCCGTGCGCTTGGGCGAGCCTCGCCGCCGCCTCGATCTCGTCCTCGGACGCATCCGGTCGCCCGTAGGCGATGTTGTCCCGCACCGACTCGGAGAAAAGGAAGCTCTCCTCGAAGACGAAGCCGACCTGGCGCCGGAGCGACGCGAGCGTCAAGGTCCTCACGTCGTGGCCGTCAACCGAGACGCTCCCCTCGGTCGCTTCGTAGAAACGTCCCAGCATCAACGCCACCGTCGACTTCCCGCTCCCGCTCGCACCGACCAACGCGACGCGCTCGCCAGGAGCGATGTGCAGGTCGAAGCCGTCGAGGACGCGGGGACCAGAAGGGTAGGAGAAGACCACGTCGCGGAAGTCGATCGCCCCTGCCACCTCCCCTGCGTCGACGGCAGCGGCGGCGTCCGCTACCGCCGGCTCGAGGTCGAGCAGCTGGAAGATCCGCTCGATCCCCGCCCGCGCCTGCTGGCCCACCGTGAGGACGCCGGCGAGCAGCCTCGCGGGGGCCACCAGCTGGGTGATGTAGCTCGAGAAGGCAAGGAAGGTGCCG
>JASHRK010000221.1 GCA_030037405.1 Acidimicrobiales bacterium
CTCGCTACTACCTCCCTTGGCCCGACGTCGAGACGAGCCTGCTGGTCCCAAGCGGCCGCACCCGCGAGTCCCCGTACCTCGGGAGGGCGACCCTCTACTCGGTTTTCGCCGGTGGCGAGCACCATCTCGACGCGGCGTGGAGCTACGCGGAGCCCATCCCCGAATGCCCGAAGGTCGCCGGCCTCATCTGTTTCGACGAGGCCCGGGTCGACGTCGAGGTGGGGGTGCGAGATCGGGCGGAGGGCCAGACGGGACGCCCGACGGCGAGAACCGGCGCGAGTTAGGGCCCGCTAGGGTGCCTAACTCGCGCCGAAACGCGACCGCCCCGCAGACGACAGCCGCGAACGCTCAGGACCAGTTCGTGACGGGCCGCTCCAGCAGCTCGCCGTCGACGTAGATGTCGACCTTCTCGTTGTAGAAACAGATGAGGTTCTCGACCTTCGGGCATTCCGGGATCGGGAGCGGGTAGCACCAGGCGATGTCCTCCAGGAGCTGCTCGCCCACCCTGACGGAGAAGTACGTGGCGACGCCTTTGTAGGGGCAGCGGCTCGTCGAGTCCGAGGGCTCGAGGAGGTCGAGCCGGACGTCCATGCGAGGGATGTAGTAGCGGGTCGGCAGCTTCGTCTCGAACAAGAGGCGTGGGCGCCTCGTGTCCGCCACCGTCTCGTCGGCGATCTTCACCTCGACGTGGCGCGAGCTGTTGAGCACGTCGATGCGCTTGTAAGGGTCCCGCGGATGGACGTACACCTCGTCGTCTTCCTCGAACCAGGCGTCCATCTTGCCCCAGTAGAAGGCCATCCGGTCGGCAAGCTCGGGGGGTGCGGACGCGAGCGGCTCGGCGTACTGCCACACGGCGTTCTCGGCGAGCTGGTCGCCCACCCTGACCGAGAAGTAGCTGGCGTCGCCCTTGTAGGGGCAGTGGGTGCTGTGGTCGGTCGGGACGAGGTACTCCCTCCGGACGTCCGTGCTCGGGAAGTAGTAGACGGGGAGGTGCCCCGTCTCGAACATCGTGAGGACGCGGCTGGAATCTGCCACGGGGACGCCGCCCAGGAACGTTCGCACCCGCTTCGGGCAGCTCTCGAAACGAACGACGTGCTCGCCTCCCTCCGCGCCGGACGGCTCACCCGAGCCGCTACGCATGATCCGGTCTTCGATCATCTGGGTCATGACCGTCCTCCTTGGTCTCGAAGTCGGGGGAGCCGGAGTCCTCACTGGTCTCGGGGGGAGCCGGAGTGCTCTAGCTCGACGTTGTCGTCTTCTCGCCAAGCGTACCGGGGTCGATCTCGAGAGCGGCCCCGCAGACGGGCGTGCCGAGCTGGATGACCAGCCAGATCTTGTCGCGGTCGCCGAGCAGCTCCGGCTTGGCGAGCGGGTCACCGTCGACGACGACGAGGTCGGCGAGCTTGCCCGCCTCGACCGTGCCTACGAGGTCTCCGAGGCCGACCGCTCGCGCCGCCACGGACGTCGACGAGACGAGGGCGGCCTTGGCCGTCATCCCGTGATGGATCATCCGGAGGATCTCGATCCAGGCGCCGCCCTTGTTGTGCCAGGAATCGCCGCCCATGGCGATCGGCACCCCGGCGGCCTGCGCCGCCTCGAGGGTGAGCTCGCTCTCCTTCAAGTTCACGTGGGCGTTCTCGTCGAGCTCGTCGGTCCAGGTGTGGGCTCCCTCACCTTCGAGACCGATCTGGCTCTCGCGGCCTGCCATCCAGTACGAGCTCGAGAAGGTAGGTACGAGGGCGATGCCGTTCTCGGCCATCTTTGCCAACAGGTCCGGGCGCCTGTGGAGGTACATGCCGTGCTCGATCGTGCGCATCCCGAGTTCGATGGCCGCTTCGCAGCCGGCGAGGCCCTCGGCGTGGGCGACGACCGCGTACCCGAGCCGCCCCGCCTCTTCGACGGCGACGCGCATCTCGTCGAAGGTCAACTGCGCCGGCATGTCGGCTGCCCCGGCGCATGGGTCGGTGTAAAGCCCCGCTTCGAGCTCCACCGACCGGGCCCCTGTGGCCATCACCTTGATGAAGTCGGCGCCCCGGCTCACCTGTTCCCGCACCCCCTTGCGGACCTCGTCCTCGCCGTCGACCTCGCGGTACATGGTCGCGAAGATCGGGCCGCCCGGGGCTGTCCCGGAGATGATGCGACCACAGCTCAAGATGCGCGATCCGCGGAAGGCTCCGTAGCGCATTGCCTGGCGGGCAGGGAACACCTGGTCGCCGACGGTTCCCATGTCACGCAGCGTCGTGATCCCCATCCGGAGCGACTCCTGCAGGTCTCGGGCGAGAAAGTGAGGGTGGGTGGCCGGGAGCATGAGATCTGCTCCGAGCTTCGCAGCGGGGGCTCTGCCGATGGCGTGCACGTGGCTGTTGACGATGCCCGGCATGACAGTCTTCCCGGCGAGGTCGAGGTGCAGGGTGCCCGCAGGCAGCGAGTCAGGCGATGGGCTGACGCTCCCGATCCGCCCTCCCTCGACGAGGATCCCGGCCTGTTCCCTGACGGGGCCGTCCGTCCCGTCGAAGAGGCGGCAGTTGAAAAGGAAGAGCGGCCGTAGCGCCGGGCCAGGATCAGCGAAGAGTGCGGGAAGGCGGATGTTGGACATGAGGTCGACCCTCTCGAAAGACCAGCACCGCGAGTATCGCACGCAGCTAAACGCAATCGTGGATGTGAGAGCCGATCTGTGCCGGTTGCCGCCAACCAGACCGGGTTCGGTCAACGCCCCCTGTCGTTGACGTTCATAAGCCCGTATTATAGGGTCTACCTGACTCATAGGGCCTTACCCGATCGACACCGATCGACGTCCCCGGGGGGTGAGCATGGGAAACAACCTCGATGCCAGCAGAGCTCGGTCTATCTTCGAGACGCGGCGGTCTCGTCGTGACTTCCTCAGGGGTGCGGCCGGCGGAGCCGCCGCCCTTGGGATGGGAGGGCTGCTCGGAGGGCTCGACCAGCAACCTGCGGGGGCGGAGACCGGGCCGCAGGCGACGAAGGGGTCGAAGCCGCGTCACGGGGGGACGATCCACCTCGGGAGCACGGGCGGCTCCTCGTCCGACACCCTCGACGCCAACAACGCCGTCAACAACCTCGACTTCGCCCGCTCCCCCCAGCTCTACGAGTGCCTTCTCGAATGGGACTCCAACGCCCAGCCGGTGCTCGGCCTCGCCGAGGAGCTGACTCCGAACAAGGACGCCACGGAGTGGACCATCCGCGTCAAGAAGGGCATCGAGTTCCACAACGGCAAGGAGCTCACGAGCGACGACGTCATCTTCACCTTCCAGCGCATCGTGAAGAACGACTTCTCCGGGGCCTCCATCCTCGCCTACGTCGACGTGAAGAACCTGCGCAAGGTGGACCGTTACACGCTGGCGGCACCTACCTACCATCCCTTCTCCATAATGGACATCGCCGTCGTGGGCGAGGGGGAGATGAGTATCGTCCCGGTCGGCTACGACCCGAAGAAGCCCGTCGGGACCGGAGCCTTCAAGTACGAGTCCTTCACCCCGGGAGTGCAGAGCACCTTCACACGCAACCCGAACTACTGGCGAAGCGGCCAGCCGTATGTCGACGAGGTCGTCATCACCGACTACACGGACGAGACCTCGCAGGACAACGCTCTCCTCGCCGGCGACATCACCTGCGCCGACCAGCTCTCGGCCCCGAGCATCGCCACCCTCCGCGCTGGAGGCGTGTCGGTCGACGTCTGGAAGGGGCCCGGCTGGATCCCCTTTACCATGCGGGTGGACACTCCTCCCTTCAACGACGTGAACGTCCGCCAGGCGCTCCGCCTCGTCATCGACCGCACGACGATGCGCGAGGTCGTCTACGGGGGCTACGGCTGGATCGGCAACGACATCTTCGGCATCACCGACCCCGAGTACGACCACGCCATCCCCCAGCGGCACCAGGACATCGACCGGGCGAAGTACCTCTTGAAGAAGGCGGGGAAGGAGAAGCTCACGACGACTCTCGTGACGGCGCCGATCCACGCCGGGGCCGAGTCGATGGCGACCGTCTTGAAGGAGCAGGCGGCGTTGGCGGGGATAACGATCAACTTGAAGGTCCTCACCGACGACGGTTTCTTCGTCGAGTACCTGAAGTGGGCCTTCTCGCAGGACTGGTGGGACGGCTATCCCTACCTCTCCCAGGTCGCCTACTCGATGGTGCCGACGGCACCCTGGGACGAGACGCACTGGCCGAAGAGCCCCGAGTACCCGAGGTACGCGAGTCTCTACACGGAGGCGCTGAAGACCCTCGACAAGGCAAAGCAGAAAGACATCGTCCACGAGATGATGGAGATCGACTGGAACTACGGGGGTTACATCATCCCAGTGTTCAACCCGGTCATCGCGGCGCAGTCCTCGAAGCTCGACGGAGTCGTCTTCCAGAGGACCGCCACCCCCTGGATCAACTACTACTTCCGCACCCTCTGGTTCAAGAGCTGAGCCCGGCCAGAGAGCCGAGTCGAAGCTCTCGCCCGACAGTGCGCGCCCTTCTCGTCGCCGTCGACGTGGGCGGCACGTTCACCGACGTGATGGCGCTCGGTCGCGACGGAGCCGTCGTCGTCGTGAAGGTGCCCTCCCGCCCGGAGGACCCTGCAGGGGCGTTCGTCGAGGCGGCGGAACGTCTCGCCGGGTCGGGCGTGCGCCTCGGCGACGCCGGCCTCGTCTTCTACGGCACGACGATCGCGACGAACGCCATCCTCACAGGCGGCCTCGGTCGCGTCGTCCTCGCGTGTACCGCCGGCTTTCGCGACATGCTGACCTACCGGGACGGCCGGCGGGACCGCATCTACGACCTCACCGAACCACCTCACTCCGAGTGGGTGGCCGAGAACGATCGTGTCGAGGTGCGCGAGCGTCTCTCGGGGGAGGGCAGGGAGCTGGAGCCCCTCACCGAGGACGAGGTGCGGCGCGCCGTCGACGAGGTGGCGAGACGGCGGCCGGAGGCGGTAGCGGTGGCGTTTCTCTTCAGCTATCTCGACGACCGCCACGAAGTCCGGCTGGCCGAGGCGATAGCGGAGAGGCTCCCCGGCGTTCCCGTCGCCACTTCGGCGTCGGTGGCCCGTGAGTTCCGCGAGTACCCGCGGACGGCGACGGCCGTGCTGAACGCCTCCCTGCGCCCGATCGTCGCCCGGGCGCTTGGGGACGTGGTGAGTACGCTGGAGACTCTCGGGGCGACGGCGCCGCTTCTCGTCATGCAGTCGAACGGGGGGTGCGTTCCCGCCGCCCGGGCGCCTGCTGAGGCGCACCGCCTCGTCCTGTCCGGCCCGGCGGGCGGGGTGGCGGCAACCGTCGCCCTCGGGTCCCGTTACGGCATCGGGCAGCTCATCTCGGTCGACATGGGGGGCACCTCGCTCGACGTCTGCCTCGTGAGCGACGGCACGGCGCCGGTCAAGCCGACCCGCACGATCGACGGTTTCAAGGTGCTCTGCCCTTCGGTCGACGCCGTCGCCGTCGGGTCGGGAGGCGGGAGCATCGCCCGGGTGGACCGATCGGGCCGGCTCCGAGTCGGGCCGGAGAGCGCCGGAGCGCTGCCGGGCCCGGCCGCCTACGGGCGCGGCGGCACGCGCCCGACGGTCACCGACGCTCACGTCGTCGCCGGCAGCCTGCCCGCCGACCTTCCCCTCGGCGGCTCTCTTCGCCTCGACCCGCGGGCCGCCCACGAAGCCCTCTCGGGGACGGCGGGCGAGATCGGGATGTCGGTGCCCGAGGTAGCCGCCGGGATCGTCGCCGTCACGGTGGCGCAGATGGTCGGGGCCGTCCGGCGGGTCTCGGTCGAGCAAGGGCTCGACCCGCGCCTTTACACGCTCGTCGTGTTCGGAGGGGCCGGTCCGCTCCATGCCGGCATGCTGCTGCGTGAGGTCGGCGCGCGGGCGGCGCTGATCCCTCGTTACCCAGGGCTCTTTGCCGCCTCCGGTCTGCTCGCCTCCGACCTTCGCGTCGACGAGTCGCAGACGCTGCTGCGCCCCCTCGACGACGAGACGGTCGCCGAGATGCGATCGTGGTTCGGGGTCACCGGGGCGGCGCTGCGGGCCCGGCTCAGGTCGGACGGGATCGCCGCCCGTGACGTCAGGCTGCTCGCCAGTGCAGACTGCAGGTTCGTGGGCCAGGGATACGAGCTCAACGTGTCGATAGGCGAGGTGACCTCTCGCTCCCTCACCTCCCTCACCTCCCTCACCACGGTCCGCGAGACCTTCTGCGAGCTCCATCAAGCGAGCTACGGACATGCCGACCGGGCCCAGCAGGTAGAGGTCGTCTCCCTTCGCCTCTCCGCCTTTGGCCGCCTCGACGCTCCCGAGCTGCCCACCCTCGCGCAGGGGAGACGGGCGCCGCCGGCGGCGGCGGCGATCGGGGAGACGCGCCTCTCGCTCCCGCACGGCACGCGTGGCCGGCGGGCGACCGTCTTCGACCGGTCCGCCCTACGGGCAAGAAACGAGATCCGCGGCCCCGCCGTCGTCCACCAGCTCGACTCGACGATCCTCGTCCTCGCCGGGCAACGGGCCCGCGTGGACGCTCTCGGGTCGATCTGGCTCGAAGAGAGCCCTGGGTGAACCCTGTCACGCTCGAGCTGATCGACTCCGCCCTGCGGGCCGCTGCCGTCGAGATGGGGGCCGCCCTCAAGCACTCGAGCTACAGCCCGATCATCCGGGAGATGGACGACTTCAGCTGCGCGCTGTTTCGTCCTGACGGGGACCTCGTGGCGCAGGCCGATCACATCCCCGCCCAGCTCGGCGCGATGTCCCTTGTCGTGAAGTCGGTGGGCGAGCGCTGGGGGAGGGACATCGCGCCCGGAGACGTCTTCCTCGCCAACCATCCATACATGGGGGCCATGCACACGCCCGATCTCAACCTGATCATGCCCGTCTTCGAGGCGCGGGAGATCGTTGCCTGGAGCGGCTCGACCGCTCACCACATCGACGTCGGGGGGGTGCAGCCGGGGACGGAGGGCGCAGGCAACGAGGAGCTGTTCGCCGAGGGTCTCGTCCTCCCGCCCGTGCGCCTCTACTCGGGAGGAAGGGAGAACAAGGACGTCTTCGACATAGTCACGGCCAACGTGAGGGACCCGAGGTCCACCGTCTCTGACCTTCACGCCCAGCACGCAGCCTGTCTCGTCGGGCGCGAGCGCTTGCTCGAGCTGCTCTCACGGCACGGCGCTCGCACTCTGCGCCAGGCGATGGACGAGATCGTCTCCTCCTGCGAGCGAGGGGTGCGAGCGGGCTTGCTCGACCTCCCTGACGGGAGCGCCGACGCGGAGGGGTATCTCGACGACGACGGCTGCGGGGGCCCACCGACGCGCGTCCACGCCGTGGTGCGAAAGCACGGCGACTCCCTGGCGATCGACCTCTCGGGCTCGGCCGGGCAGGTGCGGGGCGCGCTCAACGTTCCCTGGGCGAGCACGCGGGCGACCGTCGTGTTCGCGGTCAAGGCCTTCGTCGACCCTGATCTTCCCGTGAACGACGGCCTCCTCCGGGCCGTCGAGATCACGTGCCCGCAGGGCAGCGTGCTCAACCCCTATTCCCCGGCGGCCGTGTCCGTGCGGCACAACACCTGCCAGCGCCTGGCCGACGTCCTCGTCCGCGCCTGCTCGAAACTGTGGCCCTCGCGGGCTGTCGCCAGCAGCACCGTCACCTTCTTCGGCATGAACCTCGAGACGAGGTCCCGCCGGACAGGGCTGAAGACGGTGATGTCCGAGGTGCTCGGCGGCGGCACCGGAGCCCATGCGCACGGCGACGGCCTCGACGGTGTGGACACCTACATGGCGAACGTCGGCTTCCTTCCGGTCGAGGTGGCCGAGACGGAGTTCCTCGTGCGCATCCCACGTACCGAGCTAATCGAGGGCTCCGAGGGCGGCGGGGGCCACCGGGGCGGGCGCGGGATCAGGCGGGAGTACCTCGTCGTCGACGAGCCCGCCACCGTCATGGCGTACTGCGAGCAGACCGACCCCCGTTTCGCCCCCTCGGGCGCCGGCGGCGGGCGGGATGCCCGGTCCTCACGACTCTCGGTCATCACCCCGGCGGGCGAGGTCATGGACCTTGCCTCGAAGATCACGGTGAAGGTGGAGCCGGGGACGCTGATCCGGGTGGAGACGAGCGGCGGAGGCGGTTTCGGGGCGTCGAGCACGGTGCGACGATGAGCGGCCCGAGCCGCCCGAGCCGGCCGAGCGGCCAGAGCAGTCCGAGCGGCCCGAGCGGCCCAGACCTCCGGCGGACCCGCCGCAGCGCCGCAGAGCTTGGTCTCATGGAAGGGGCACCTCCCTTCGAGCCCGGGCGGGCCGTGACGCTCGCCAACTGGGAGGAGCCCCCCTACAACCGCTGGGGCTTCCAGCACGTTCGCGACCTCATCCCAACGGCGCGGATCCGCCACGACCATTCGGCGGTCTGGCATCTCCCCACCGAGCCCGTCGACCTGTCGGGCGTGCGTCTCTCCTCGGCAGGGCGCGAGCTCACAGTTGCCGAGATGCTGGAGGAGACCTACACCGACGCCTTCCTCGTCGTCCACCGCGGGCGGGTCGTGACCGAGCAGTACTTCAACGGGATGGAGCCGGACACGACACACCTCCTCATGTCCGTCTCGAAGTCGGTCACCTCGACCGTCGTCGGGATCCTCGCCGGCCGTGGCGTCATCGACACTTCCGCGAGGATCGAGACGATCGTGCCCGAGCTCGCCGGGTCGTCGTTCGACGGTGCCACCGT
>JASHRK010000222.1 GCA_030037405.1 Acidimicrobiales bacterium
GCCGCCGAGCTCGGCCGAGGTACGGGCGCGCACGGCGGCGACGACCCTCTCGACGGCATCTGGCAGCATGCCGCCATTCGTGTCGCAGAGCACCAAGGTCTCCGCCCCCGCCTCCTCTGCCGCCGTGATGACCGAGAGGGCGAACTCCGGCTCGCGCATGTAGCCGTCGAAGAAGTGCTCGGCGTCGAAAAAGACGCGAAGGCCGTGAGATCGCAGCCACGCGACCGAGTCCGACGCCATGGCGACGGCTTCCTCGCGGCTCGTCCGGAGCGCCTCTGTGACGTGCAGGTCGGAAGCCTTCGCCACGATGCAGACCGCCTCCGTGCCCGCTCTCGCGAGGTGGGCGAGCACCTCGTCGTCCTCCGGGCGGGTGCCCGGGCGCCTCGTCGAGCCGAATGCCACGAGAGTGGCCGTGCGCAGCCGCAGCTCCGTGGCGGCGCGGCGGAAGAAGGCCTCGTCCTTCGGGTTCGCCCCGGGCCAGCCGCCCTCGATGTAGGCGACGCCGAGATGGTCGAGCTGCTCGGCGACGCGCAGCTTGTCGTCGACCGAGAGCGAGATCCCCTCCTGCTGCGAGCCGTCTCGGAGAGTCGTGTCGTAGACGTGGACGGCTTCGGGCACGCCGCCCTGGTCTGGCAGGCCGCCCAGGTCCGGGCCGCCCGGGTCCCGGCCGCTAGGTGACATGCTCCACCCAGTCCTTGTAGGCGGGCACCTCGCCCCGCACCGCCTGGAAGAAGACCTCTTGTAGCGCCCTCGTGACAGGGCCGGGCGCCCCCTCCCCCACGCGCCTGTCGTCGACCGAGGCGATGGGCACGACCTCCGCTGCCGTACCGGTAAGAAACGCCTCCTCGGCGAGGTACAGGTCCGTCCTCCGCAACGCGCTCTCGGCTACCTCGTAGCCGAGGTCACGGGCGATCGTCACGACGGAGTCGGCCGTGATGCCCTCGAGCGCCCCCACGGACGAGGTCGGCGGCATGAGAAGGCGGCCCCTGCGAACTACGAAGATGTTCTCGCCCGTGCACTCGGAGACGTGGCCGTCGGTCGTGAGGAGGAGCGCCTCGTCGTAGCCGGCGCGCACGGCCTCGACCTTGGCGAGCGAGGAGTTGATGTACATCCCCGTCGCCTTCGCAGCCGTCGGCATGGCACGCGGGTCGTGACGGGCCCAGGAGGCGACCTTGAGCCGGATGCCGTGCTTTATCGCCTCGTCCCCGAGGTAGGCGCCCCAGGGCCAGCAGGCGATAGACATCTTCACCGGGCACGACAGGGGGTTCAGCCCCATCTCGCCGTAGCCGAGGTAGGCGATCGGGCGGATGTAGCAGGCGTCCAGCCCGCTCGTGCGCACTACGAGCTTCACCGCCTCGACGATGTCGGACTCGCTGTAGGGGATCTCGATCCCGAGCACCTGAGCGCTCTGGTGGAGGCGGTGGACGTGCGCCGTGAGGCGGAAGACCCCGGCCCCGCCGGAGGTCTGGTAAGCGCGAATGCCCTCGAAGACGCCGAGCCCGTAGTGCAGGCTGTGGGTCAGGACGTGGACCGTGGCGTCGTCCCAGTCGACGAGCCTGCCGTCCATCCAGATCTTCTCGGTCGGGGTCAAAGGCACTTCACAACCTCCCTGCAACGGCATCGCCCACGCTGGCGGTGCTCCACTCTGCGGCAGAACGGACCATCTCAGTCTGCTCTGCCAGCACTGCCTTGGTGATCCGCCCGGCGGCGTCGCTCTCGCCGAGGTGCTCGAGCATCATGGCGGCGGAGCGGATGGCGGCGAGAGGGTTGGCCCGCCCCGTCCCGGCGATGTCGTGGGCGGCGCCGTGAACCGGTTCGAACAAGGACGGTCCGTCTCTCGCCGGGTTCAGGTTGGCGGAGGCGGCAAGGCCGATCCCTCCCGCGACGGCGCCGGCGAGATCGGTGAGGATGTCGCCGAAGAGGTTGTCGGTGACGATCACGTCGTAGTCGCCCGGCCGCTCGACCATGAAGATGCAGGCGGCGTCGACGTGCTGGTACCGGGTGGAGACCGCAGGACGCTCGGCGGCGACCTCGGCGAAGGTGCGCTGCCAGAGGTCGCCCGAGTAGGTGAGCACGTTCGTCTTGTGCACGAGGGTGACGTGCTGGGGGCCGCCACGCGACTCGGCGAGACCGAAGGCGTAGCGGATGCAGCGCTCGACCCCGTGGCGGGTGTTGACGGAGCCCTGCGTGGCGATCTCGTACCGAGTCCCCCGGCGCAGCACGCCGCCCTCGCCGGCATACGGGCCTTCGGTGTTCTCGCGAACGACGGCGAAGTCGGCCCCCTCGCCGATGGACCCCGGAGCGCCGTTGAAGGGTCGCAGGTTCACGTAGAGATCCAGCTCGAAACGCAGCCTCAGCAGCAACCCGCGCTCGAGCACGCCCGGCGGTACCGCAGTCGACCCGATAGGGGGACCGACGGCGCCTAGGAGCACGGCATCGAAGCCGCGCAGCTCTTCGAGCACGCCGTCGGGGAGAACGTCGCCCGTGCGGAGGTAGCGGTCGGCCCCGAGGTCGAACTGAGCGGTCTCGAGAGGCACGCCTGCGGCGGCGACGACCTTTAGCGCCTCGGCCACGACCTCGGGGCCGATGCCGTCGCCGCCGATGACGGCCACGCGGTGCGCACCCGCCGGCATCTCCGTCACTCGATCCGCCCCGTGTTCGCCGCCGGGTTCTCAGGCGCCACGGAGCAGCCTCTCGAGCCGCGTCCAGGTGATGACCGTGTCGGTCGGCTGCCGGCCGCAGACGCCGGCGACCACCTCGGTCTCGTTCGCCCCGTACGTCCCGCCGCGACGGTAGCCAGCTCCCATCACCGTCACGAAGGGAGTCCCTGCGCCGTAGTAGGAGGCGCACTTCGCCGCCGTTCCGAAGCTCCCGAGGATGTTGTCCCGGTGCCCCCAGCAACCCGCCGTGTACGTCTTCGTGCAGGCGAGGTTGGTGCCACCCGGACCGTCGTCGTACATCCAGAGATAGTCGGACTCGAGCGAATTGGCGCTGCCGGCCCAGTTGGCGCCGGCGCCGACGACGTGCCCGCCGCCGGCGAGGCTCGCCGGGAGGTCCTGGAGAGGCGGGTCCTCGCCATGGTCGGCCCCGACCTGGGCGAGGTGGTCCAGTTGACCGGTGAGCTCCGTGGCGGGCGGCAGTCCCCTGGCCACGCGCTCGAGGTTGGCCGTCGCGAAGAGCTGCTCGTCGGGGCTCAGGCGCCCGAAGGCCGCGAGCGAGATCCTCATCGGCCCGAGGCGTTCGAGCACCCAG
>JASHRK010000223.1 GCA_030037405.1 Acidimicrobiales bacterium
AGGCACCTGTCACCGGGGTGGCGAGGATGTCGCCGACGGCAAGGTCGTCGGGAAGGCGGGCGTCGTCGACTACGACGTCTCCGGACTCGCAGTGCTTGCCCACGACGCGGGCGGCGAGGGTACGCGAGGCGTCGGGCACCCGAGGTAGGAACGCCTCGTAGCCGCTGTCATAGAGAACGGGGCGGGGATTGTCGCTCATGCCACCGTCGACCGACACGTAGGTACGAAGGCCGGGAAGGTGCTTTATCGTCCCGACGCGGTAGAGGGTCATGGCGGCATTGGCCACGATCGCCCGCCCCGGCTCGGCCGTGACGGTGAACCCGGCGCTCATCTCCGCGCCAGCGAGCTCCGAACCGACGACAGCGGCCCACTCCGCGAGGGTCGGAGCTTGCTCGTCGTTCAGGTAGGCGACGCCGAGGCCGCCGCCTATGCAGCACTCTCTCAAGTCATAGCGCTTGAGGAAAGGGACGAGGACGGCGATCTCGCGAGCAAAGACGTCGGTGCGGAATATCTGGCTTCCCACATGAGCATGGGCTCCGACGACACTCGCGCCCTCGATCTTGCCGAGCGCCTGCATCCCGTCGTCGGCCGCTCCGGAGGACAGGCTGAACCCGAACTTCGAGTCCTCCTGTCCGGTCATCACGTATTCGTGGGTATGTGCCTCGACTCCCGGCGTCACCCGGATCATCAGCTTTGCCGGTTCGGTACGCTGCTGGCTGCAGAGGCGAGAGAGCCGCTCGATCTCGTCGAAGGAGTCGACGACGATGCGCCCGACGCCTACGGCAAGCGCCCGCGTGAGCTCTTCCTCGGACTTGTTGTTGCCGTGCAGGACCAAGCGCTCCGGCGCCACTCCCGCCGCCAGGGCCACCTCGAGCTCACCCCCGGTCGCAACGTCGAGGCTCATGCCCTCACCCGCTGCGAGGGTCGCCATCGCCTTGCAGAGAAACGCCTTCGTGCCGTAGGCGACGCCTGGTCCGAAGGCTTCGACCGCCTCCCGGCACCTGGCGCGGAGATGCTCCTCGTCGTAGACGAAGAGCGGAGTGCCGTAGGACTCGGCGAGCTCGACGACCTCGACGCCGCCGACGGTGAGCGAACCCGAGGGCGACCGTGCAGAGGTGAGGGGGAGAAGATGGCGAGCAATCGGCTCGCTGGAGGGGGTCACATCTCTTCCGGAGCGCCTACGCCGAGCAAGCCGAGGGCGATGGCAAGCCCGATCCGAGTCGCCTCCACGAGCCAGAGCCGGGCTTGGGTGAGCGGCGGCTCGATGTCCTCGCCCATGACGTAGCAATCGTGGTAGAAGCCGTGAAACGCACCGGCAAGAGCGCGCGCCCAGTTCGTGACCTTGAAAGGTGCGCGC
The DNA here is from genome assembly GCA_030037405.1 of Acidimicrobiales bacterium. Taxonomy (GTDB): domain Bacteria; phylum Actinomycetota; class Acidimicrobiia; order Acidimicrobiales; family Bog-793; genus JOPF099. Next base: position 1,358 of record JASHRK010000223.1, read on the forward strand.
TCGACGGCCGCTTCGCGGACGACTCGGGGAAGGTCGACAAGGGCACGCAACAAGTCGAGCTCCCGCGGGTGGACGAGCAAGCCGAGGTCGGTGGCGTCGACCGGGCCGCGTTCGATCCCGCGCTCTGTTGCGACCCGGCCGATCGAGGCGATGCGGGCATGGGCGTACTGCACGTAGTAGACGGGGTTCTCCATGGACTCACGCGTCAAGGCGTCGAGATCGAGCGTCGTCGCCTGGTCGATGGAGGAGAGGAGCGTGACGAGGCGGGCCGCGTCGGGACCAAGCTCGTCTATCAAGAAGGAAAGGGGGACGTAATGACCCGATCGTTTCGACATGCGCGCCCCGACGAGCGAGACGAGCTGGCCGATGCGCACCTCGAGGCGGTCGGGTGAGACGCCGAGGGCCTGGACTCCCGCCTTCAGCGAGGCAACCTGGCCGTGGTGGTCCGCCCCGAACACGTCGATCACGCGGTCGAACCCTCTCACGAGAAACTTGTCCCGGTGGTACGCGAGGTCCCCGGCCAGGTAGGTCGGCTCGCCGTTCGACCGCACGAGAACTCGGTCACGGCTGTCCCCGAACTCCGTTGACCGGAGCCAGACCGCCCCGCCGTCCTCGAAGACGTGACCCTCCTCCCGAAGGAGCTCGATCGTCTCGTCCACCTGGCCGCTCTCTTCGATCGAGGCCTGCGAGTACCACTCGTCGAAGTGGATGTTGATCCGCTCGAGCGTGGCGCGGATGTCGTCAAGGATGATGCTGCTCGCGAAGCGGCCCGCCTCCGTCGCGTCCTCGGGTCCGTCGTACTGTTCGGCGAGCTCGGCCACGTAGTCGCCCTGGTATCCCTCGTCAGGGACTGCTTCTCGCCTTCTCCTGGCGAGGATGCTCTCGCCGAGGAGCCGCATCTGACGACCCGTGTCGTTCACGTAATACTCACGCTGGACCTTCCAGCCCGCCCGGCCCATGACGCGGGCGAGGGCGTCGCCGTACGAGCCGAACCATCCGTTGCCGACGTGCATGGGGCCAGTCGGGTTGGCCGAGACGAACTCGATCTGCAGTCGCTCGCCCTGCCCGATGTCCAAGGCGGCGTAACCCTCCTCGCCGCCGGCCACCACCTCGCGTAGGACCTGGTGCAGCCACCCGGCGTTGAGCCTGAAGTTCACGAAGCCAGGCCCCGCCACCTCCACCTGCTCGACGTACTCGATGGGCTCCGCCTCGAGGGCGGAAGCAAGTTGCGAGGCGAGATCGCGAGGGCGGCGACCGTGTCTCTTGGCGAGCGCAAGGGCGATGTTGGTCGACCAGTCGCCGTGCTCGAGTCGCTGGGGCCGCTCGAGCCTGATCTCAGCTCGGTCGCATTCCATCCCGAGGCGCGCCAGGCGTTCAGCAATCGCGTCCGTCAATACGGTGTCGGTGCGCATCCCCTGACGAGAATGGCCGAACGGCGGGTAGCATGCAACCCAGCGGGGGACACGACACGACGAGGCGGCCCGGCACAGGGCGTCCCGTCGCAACGCTTGCCCCCACAAGCCCTCGTAGCTCAGTGGATAGAGCACCGGCCTCCGGAGCCGGGTGCGCAGGTTCGAGTCCTGCCGGGGGCGCCACTGCCGGGGGCGCCACGAACGTCGAACCATCGGAAGAACCCCTCCTGACCGAGGAGGTGGAAGCTCAGCGGCCAGGGGTCACAAAAGCACACTGGCGTTTCCCAGGTGATGTCGCCCACCGTCAGCTGGACTCGAGCCTCCTTCGCCGTAGCGGAGATCCCGCCAACGGCGAACTCGTCCTCTCTCGCACCTGAGAGATCGATGCCTGCTGCCTCTGCGAGCCATGATCCGAAACGATTGTGCAGTGCTCCCGTGTCCAACAGGCAGAGCTGAGGCGCTCTCGACAACTCCTCCACCGTCACCGGCACAACCGGCCGGACGTAGTCCATCATCTGCCCAGGAAGCTCCTTGAAAGCGAACTTCATGCTGGGGCGACCCCGGCCACGTCTCGACTGCGGGTGGTGCGCCGGCGCCGCCGGGTCCGTGGGAACGTCTGGCAGCCGCCCGGCCTCGGTCCTTGGGTCGCTCGTTAGACTCCCGCGATGCCGCACGAGCTGCGAGCCGGGCGTCTGGTGCTGCAGCTCGACGACGGCGGATGCATCACCGTCTCGGACGGCGAACGCGGCATGCTGCTCGGTGGGCTGGACGCGTACCCAGGCGAGCCGAACCTCCTGAACGGCGTCGGCGTGCAGCGCGTGGGCGCGGTGGCCCCCCGTCGCTCCCGGACCTGCGCCAGCCTCGGCCCCGGGGGTCCCGACGACGAGCTGGCGCCGCCGGCAGGGGCCTGGGACGAGGTGGTGGCGACGGCCGACGCCCATGCCAACGCGGAATCGCTGACCGCCGAGCTGGGCACGGCGGCAGGCTCGGTGGTCACCCTCGCGGCGCGCGTCGTACGTGAGGATGTGCTGTCGGTGACGCTCTCGGCCGGGGACCCCGGGAACGTCGAGGCGCTCGGCGTGGGTTGGGGGTGCGGGCCGGGCGAACGGTGGCTCGGCTTCGGAGAGCGTTCCGATGCCTTCGTGCGCGAAACGGGAGACGTCGAGTGCTACGTCGGCGAGGGTCCCTACCAGCCGTACGAGTACCCCTTCTTGGAGCACACCGTTCCGCCCTGGGGAATGCGTCAGCGGCTCGATGCGACGTACTTCCCCCTGCCCTGGCTGCTCTCGACCCGAGGATGGGGTCTCGCGCTCGACAGCGACGAGCTCAGCTACTTCCGGCTCCGCCCGGGCGGCCTCGACCGGATCGTCGTCGAGATCGAAGCGGCAGTGTTGTCGCTACGCTTCCTCGGCGGCCCGACACCTCTCGAGGCGCTCAGGCGTTACACCGACGACGTCGGACGCCAACCCGAGCCGGTCGGCCGCTGGGCGTTCGGGCCTTGGTACCAGACCGGCCACGCCAACCTCGTCCCGATCGACGAGGAGCGCCACCAGGCCGAGGTGCTGCGCCGGGCCGGCATCGCCGTCTCAGCGGCTGAGACCCACTGCCGATACCTGCCGCTCGGCGAGCACAGGGGCCACGAGGACTCCGAGCGGGCTCGCACGGAGCTGCTCCACGGCTTCGGCCTGGCCGTGCTCTCATACCTCAACCCGATGGTCGGGACCGAGCTGACTGACGTCTTCCGGCGCGCCGAAGCCGAGGGTGCACTCCTGCGCGCCGGGGACGGGTCGACCTACCTGTTCGAGGCTTACGTGGGTGGCCGCGAGCCCCCGTCGAGCATGGTGACTGAGCTCGACTTCGACGTCCCCTCCGCGGTCGACCTCTTCGAGGGCGTCGCCGCCGAGCTCGTAGCCGCCGGCTACGACGGCTGGATGGAGGACTTCGGCGAGTACACGCCGCTCGACGTCCACGACGCCGACGGCGGCGGCGGAGCCCCGCTTGGCACGGCCGGCCACAACCGCTACGTCACTGCCTACCATCGCGGCGGCGCCGAGGCCGCCCGTCGGCTCGAGGCGCGGGCCGGCCGGCCGTTGGTGCGCTTCGTGCGTTCTGGCTTCACCGGTACCGCCTCCCATGTGACGGCGGTGTGGGGCGGCGATCCCACAACCGGCTGGGGCTTCGACGGGCTCGCCTCGGCGCTCGTCGAGGGTCTGTCGGCCGGGGCGAGCGGGGTGGGTCTTTGGGGCTCGGACATCGGCGGTTTCTTGTCATCCGAGCAGCGGCTCACGCCTGAGCTGCTCATCCGCTGGATCCAATTCGGCGCTCTCACCCCGTTGATGCGTACCAAGTCTTCGGGCATCGAGCTGCCGCCCTATCGCCGTCCCCAGGTGTGGGACGACAACGTGCTCCCCCACTTCGGACGCTGGTGCTCATGGCATACCCAGCTAAACGACTACCTGATGGCCGCCCACGCGGAGTACCGCGCCACCGGCCGGCCACTGATGTGCGCCATGGCCCTCGATGACCCCGACGGTCCGGCTGCCGGCGCGCTCGAGCAGTACTGGCTAGGGCGCGAGCTGCTCTGTGCGCCCGTCCTCCAAGAGGGCGCCCGCCACCGTGCCGCCTCGGTACCCTGCGACGGCATGGTCGAGCTCTGGCGAGCGGTGCGCTACGACCCCGCCACCCGCGCCCACACGCTCACCGGAGCTGGGATCACCGCGACGCGCGACCGCGGGGAAATGACACTCGACGCCCCACTCGACGAAGCGCCGGTACTGGTACGGGCCGGAGCGGTGTTGTGCCTGCTCCATCCGTCGGTCGATACCCTGGCGCCGTACGGGGATTCGGTAGTGCGTGCCGACGAGGTCGGCGACCGGGTGCTGCTCGCGTTCCCATCGGTGTCATGGTCGGGGGCGCTCGGCCCCGGACTCGACGCTGTGAGCACCGTGACCCCGGATGCATGGGCCCTAAAGGTGAACGGCGCCAGCGGACGGCGCGTGAGCGTCGAGGCCGACCTCGGCCTGCTGCCCGGAGGAGCGCCGGTTGGCGTCGAGGTAACGGGCG
>JASHRK010000224.1 GCA_030037405.1 Acidimicrobiales bacterium
GAGACGACACCTTCGGGGCGCAAGCGATGAGCTCTCGAAGCGAGCAGATCCGCTCGTACTGGGACATCGACGCAGCCACCTACGACAACTCCCGTAGCCACAAGCCGAGAACCGCTCTCGAGTTGGCGGCCTGGGGAGCGACGCTCTCTCGGCTGCTGCCCCCAGGAACCGCGCGCGTGCTCGACGTCGGGGCCGGGACGGGCTTTCTGAGCGTGCTCCTTGCCAGGCAGGGCTACGACGTGACAGCGCTCGACCTCTCTCCCGGCATGCTCGAGCGGCTGCGCGAGAACGCCTCCCGCGCGGGGGTTGCGGTCTCGACTGCCGAGGGTGACGCCGCCGATCCGCCACGAGGAGACTTCGACGCCGTCATCGAGCGCCACGTGTTATGGACGCTTCCCGATCCGAGCGCCGCCCTCGAAGCATGGCGAAAGGCGGCGCCCCGCGGGCGCCTCGTCCTCCTCGAGAGCGTCTGGGGCTCCGCAGTAGGACGGAACGAGCAGCTGCGCGCTTTCGGTCATATGGCGCTCCGGCGCATGCGCCGCGAGGCTTCCGACCACCATGCCGAGTACGAACCGGCACTTCGTTCGGAGCTTCCCCTCGGCTCGGGCACGACACCGGAGATGCTGGTGAGGCTTGTGGAGTCGTCGTCGTGGGGCACAGCGAGAGTCGAACGACTGCGCGACGTCGAGTGGGCGACACGGCGTGCCCTGCCTTCTGCGGCGGACCGCCTGATCGGCGTCGCTCCACGCTTTGCCGTCATCGCCGGTTAGCGCCGCTGAGACGGACGGGAGAGAAGCTTCCGGCCGGTGCTCGGTGGCCAGGCGCGTGCCCGCTCATCACAAGGCGTCCTCGTCGGTGCTCGATACGTTGATCTAGACCATCTGCCCCGGTCACGTGCATCTCGAAGGCCACCGCTCCGGTGTCGGGGTGACGCTGCGAGCGGAAGTGACCGCGTACCCAGCCATCATCGGTGAGGAGATCCATAACCACGCCGTCTTCTACCTTCTCGCCCCCGAGCAGGTACCCGCCAGGTCGATCGTCGTCCCCAACAAGGACCTCGCCCAAGGCAGACGCTCTGGCCTGGTCGCCTTCGTGCTCCTGCATCGCAATCTCCGACTCGAGCCTTCCGCTCACCACCGATCGGACGGCCCTCGCTCCAGGGTGTCGCATATTGACCAGCCTGAGCATAACGATTCCAGCTAGTAACTGCGAGCTGGCCGCAATATACTCTGGCCCGTCTCACACTGAGCAAGGAGCCGCCATGGCCGACTACGTACTGCCTGACCTGCCCTACGACTATGCAGCCCTCGAGCCTCACTACGCGGGCGAGATCCTCGAGCTACACCACGACAAGCACCACGCCGCTTACGTGAGCGGTGCCAACACAACGCTCGAGAAGCTGGGCGAGTCGAGGGAGAAGGGAGACTTTGCCTCGCTCGTCGGGCTCGAGAAGACGCTCGCCTTCAACGTCTCGGGCCATGTGCTGCACTCGATCTTCTGGACCAACCTCTCTCCCGAGGGCGGAGACAGGCCGGACGGCGAGCTGGCGACATGGCTCGACGAGCACTTCGGGTCCTTCGATGCCTTCAAAGCTCAGCTGACCCAGGCAACGACGACGATCCAAGGGTCGGGGTGGGGAGTGCTGGCCTTTGAGCCTCTCGGTCAGCGTCTCCTCGTCGAGCAGGTCTACGACCATCAGGGCAACGTTGGGAACGGCTCGGTCCCGCTCCTTGTGTTCGACGCCTGGGAGCACGCCTTCTATCTCCAGTACAAGAACGTGAAGGCAGACTTCGTCACAGCGCTCTGGAGCCTCGTGAACTGGGCCGACGTGGCCCACCGCCTGACGGCAGCCCGTCAGCTCGCCATTAGATGAGATGAAGCGGACAATCGCGATGCTGGACAGCGTTTCGCTTGTCAGACCGAGGTCCGGATCTCTCCACACGTGGTCCGGTCCACTCCGTCTGTGTTACTGCGAGGCCTTCGGCGGGCCGCCATGGAACGAGGCCGAGCAAGCAGCCGGACGTTTCGTCGCGGAGCTTGAGGCGAGGTCCGCAGCGACAGGCTTCCGCATCGTGCTGGCACTCGACGACGGCCAACGCCTCCTCGGATTCTCCTGGGGCGCGAGTACGGTCGGGAGCTCCGAGCCTGAGTGTTGGCACGCCGTCGTGACCGAGGCACTTGGTCCGGAAATGGCGGGACGCGGCCTCGTCGGCGCATTCGAGCTCGCCGAGCTCGGTGTGGTTCCCTCGGCACGTAACCGCGGGGTGGGAAGTCTCTTGCACGACGCCCTGCTTGCAGGCGTCGTCGAAGACCGCGCGTGGTTAACGACTCGAGCAGATGCCGCCGCGGCCGTGACCTTCTACCGAAACCGCGACTGGCAAGAGTTCCAAGAGTTCCGCCTGCCCGGCCGAACGACGAACAACCTGCTACTGACACGCCGTCTCCGGGAGGGATCTGGACCGAGCGTGAATTGGCGAACGCTCAAGACATCGACTAGCAGCCTCTCACCGACGTCACCGACCTAGCGGACGAGTATGCCAAGGCCACGCGGGACATCGTCGAGGACGACTGGATGCGGCGACCTGCTCGGCAGACCTCATCCACGAGTACTCCGCAGGTCGCTCGCTACAAGCTCTCGGTCGGGCGGCGTATCCAGTCGGCAACCTTGGTGGGTGACGCCAAGCACTCGTGGCTCGACTCGGTCGACCCCGCAACCGTCATCGCGGCCGAACGGGCCGCCGTCACAGTTCCCGGCGTGGAGCACGCTCATATCCGAGCACGCTGGATGGGACGAACGCTTCTCGTCGAGGTA
>JASHRK010000225.1 GCA_030037405.1 Acidimicrobiales bacterium
GGCGTAGCTTTTCGCGGATGACGATCGACGACCCCTGGGACGCGGAGGTTGCTCAGAGCTACGACACCCCTGAGGTGGGCATGTTCGCCCCCGAGGTGCTCGGGCCGACCGTCGACCGACTCGAGGAGCTGGCCGCCGGGGGAAGGGTCCTCGAGTTCGCGATCGGCACCGGGCGAGTAGCGGTCCCCTTGGCCACTCGGGGAGTGCCGGTCACCGGCATCGATCTCTCGGTCCCGATGGTGGAGGAGCTCCGGAAGAAGGTAGACGAGGACACCATCCCGGTGTTCGTCGGCGACATTGCCTCTCTCTGCGCACCGGGCGAGTTCTCTCTCGTGTACCTCGTCTTCAACACGATCTCGAACCTCTTGACCCAGGATGAACAAGTGGCCTGCTTCCGCAACGCGGCGCGGCACCTCACCCCTGGGGGGCGTTTCGTGATCGAGCTCGAGGTACCGGAGCTTCGCAAGCTGACTCCTGGCAGCGAGGCCGTGGTCTTCCACCGCGAGCCGGACTACATCGGCTTGGATACCTACGACATCGTGCCGCAGCATCTGGTCTCCCACCACTTCTGTTTCGGACCGGGCCGAGACGCTCGGCTCTTCCGGAGCCGTCACCGTTACATCTGGCCAGCGGAGCTCGACCTCATGGGCAAGCTCGCCGGCTTCGACCTGGAAAGCCGGCACGCCGACTGGTCCGGAGCCGAGTTCACGGCCGAGTCGTCCTCGCATGTGTCCGTCTACCGGCTGCGTCGCGAGATCGACGTTGACGAGAAATAGACCTGAGCGTGGTGTCGAACAGCGACGAGGCGCTCGTCGGGCTGTACCTTCCCCGTCGTGCTATTGGCGAGCAACTTGGTCAACACACCAGATGCGAAGCATCGCCGCGACCGGCTCGCCAGCTGCCACCGTCACGTATCCAAGGATGGCCAGGTCGTCCTGAAGCGCTGGAGCTTTGAAAGACGGGACTACGCGCACTGCGTCAAGCTATCGGTGATTGTCGAGGTAGCAGGCATGTCGAAGTCCTTCGTTTCCCAAGATCTGGCGGGGGCACTTCGCGCCACACGTCTCGCCTCGTCCGGCACTCGCAGAGCGCGTCGCGATCCAATCGTTGCACTTCGATCATCGATGAGCCGATAGTTCAGTAGTGGAGAACCGATGTGAGATCGGCTAGCGGGAGCAGTGGTATGACTCCGTGTGACGCGGCAACCGAGCAGTACAGGCAGCTTGCGTCCTACCGGCACTGCGTCGATCGGATTGTCGATGCATGGCCAGCTTTCGTCGCGCAGCGCTCAGAACGTTTACGTCAGGGACTCTTTGGTGCTCCCGTCGAGAAGGTAGCCGAGAACATCCTGGAGGACCTCTTCACAAGGGTCCTCGATTGGACGCTCGGCGATGTCAACCTCCAGGTGGGCCGGGCCGACATCATCCTGTCGGAGCTTGGCGTGAAGAGACTGGTGCTCGAGGTGAAGCGGCCCGGATCACTCACGTGGCACCGCCGCTACGTAGACGCGGCTCTCGACCAGGCGCTCGGTTACGCGGCCAGCCAGAAGGTCGGCGCCGTGGCGGTGAGCGACGGGGAGATGTTGTACGTCGCCGACGTGGTGCACGGGGGCCTTCGAGACAGGATATTCGTGAACCTCGCTGCTCACGATCCGCCACTCGATCTATGGTGGCTCTCCGTACACGGGATCTACCGACCGTGCCCACAAGCGAGCACGCCACTCCCGGAGCTGCACGTCGACACGGCAACGACGCAGGCTGCTTCGAAAGGTGAGTTACTTCATCGCAAGTACCTGTTGCCAGCTCATTGTTTCGGTTACCTCGGTCGTGCTGACGACCCGGGGACTTGGAAACTCCCCTACCTCTCTGCTGACGGCACCCCCGACCTGAAGCGACTACCCAAGGCGATCCAGGCGATCCTTAGCAACTACCGGGGAGCCAAGGTGAACATTCCTCGAGACGCGGTGGGCGACGTGCTCGTGCGACTGGGAAAGACCGCTGCCGAGCTCCGGAGGATGCCGTGCCAGGGTGGTATCACCGCCGATGTGTACGTCGAAGCTCACGAGGCGCTCGACCAGCTCGGTCGGTTGCCCGACGTGCACTGCTGTGAGTGAGGGAGGTGTTTCCGCCTCCCGCCGGTCTTCTCGGGCAAAACGTAGACCCCGATAAGCTCTTTCCCAGAGCACGAGTGTGTATCGTCATTACTCAGGTCGTCGGAAGGTAGCTGTCTCCTGACATATCGATAACCTACATGGCGTCATTGGTGACGAGACTTCCAGAGAACAAGTGTCCTTCCATTAGGCTTGATTGTCACCAGCTCGTTGACGTTTGACCACCCGTTTCCGCTGTCGGTATCGACGTAGATCGACCCTCCTTGAGATGCCGCGATCCCGTAGCCTGGCAGGAAGCCGCTATGAGGCCCACCGAGGCGCGCCACGACGAACTTTCCGTCCGCCAACCGTTCGAGGATCTCGTCTCGACCGGGGTCCACCATGTAAAGCACTCCGTGGGGACCGACCGCCAGGGAGCCCGGTCTCCTGGGAACAACGAGCGACGCATCATGTGGTAGCCCATGCGCAGCGATGACAGCGGGCGATCTTCTAGCCCCATTAAGGGGAGCACCGCTCGCCTTGGCTTCTCCGGTGGCGAGGCTGGTGAACACAACGACAACTCCGGTCAGCGTCGTGATCCGCCACACCGCCGACCTCTGGACGAATAGTTGTTCCATCCTCGAAAGACAGCGACGCCTCTCGGAGGTTCTCACTCGTACCTACGTGGTCACGAACCTCGCTCACGCTGACTCACCCTTCCCCCTCACTATCCATTCAGCTAAGACGTCCGTCAACTCACCCGTCTTGCCACACCTTCGCGAAACACCCACCGGCAGGATGCGCCGCGCACCCAGAAGCACAACCCGCTTTCACCCGGGGGCCATGGGAGCAAGATGGGACAACATGGTCCCGCGCGCCAAGAGGCCGGCGCCCGGACCAACTTCTGCATCGTCGAGTCCGCCGTCTGCGGTGTTTGGTAGATGCTCCTCTGAGAGCCCGGCAGAGCTGTCGGGCATCACCCTTGCGGGCATCGATTCCGAGAACACGGCGAACAGCTCGTATGGTCTCGGTTTCTTCGGAGACCTCTACGACTGGGATGGCGAGCTCCTACTAGCTCGGGAACGACTCCACCGCGGACATCGAGACCCGGACCGTCTCTCTGGTACGAGCGGCGATCGAGTCGACCTCGGCGGCGATAGGAGTCAACCTGCGGAGCTGGGTCAGGGCTGGGCCCGACGCGCTGAGACGGTGGCAGGCGAGCCAGCCGGCTTCCGACTGCGAATGACGCTCAGACCGTGGCGTCCCCTTGGCTGCCCGGGCTGGCGTCACCACCAACGCTGTAGGAGGTAGCTCCGGTGCCGGCGAGCTGTCCGCCGTCGACGATGAGATACTCCTGGCGGATTGGCCGCCCGGACAGGAAGCACTCGAGGATCTCCCGAGTCCCGGCGGCGTAGCGGGCCTGGGCGGAGAGGCTCGTCCCGGAGGTGTGAGGCGTCATGGCATTGTGCGGCATCGTCCGCCAGGGGTGATCCGCAGGGGGTGGCTGCGGGTACCAGACGTCGCCCGCATAGCCGGCGAGTTGACCGGACTCAAGCGCACGAACGACAGCGTCTCGGTCCATGATCGCCGCCCGGGCGGTGTTCACGATGTAAGCGCCACGCCGCATCGTGCCGAGGAGCTCGTCGTTGAAGAGCTGGTAGGTGTCCGGCACGAGCGGGGTATGGATCGACAACACGTCAACGTCGCGCACGAGCGACCGCACCTCGTCGTGGAAGGTCAAGTTGAGCTCGCCCTCGATTTCGCTCGGGAGGCGACGCTTGTCGGAGTAGTGGAGGCGGACGTCGAAAGGAGCAAGCCGTCGGAGGACGGCCAGACCGATACGGCCCGCCGCGAGCACGCCGACGTCCATCCCCTCGAGGTCGTAGGCGCGAGCCACGCTGTCGGCGATGTTCCAGCCGCCCTGCTCGACCCAGTCATGGCTCGGGAGGAAGTCGCGGACCAAGGCGAGGATCTGCATGACGGCGTGCTCGGCGACGCTGATGCTGTTGCTGTAGGTGACCTCGGCGACGGTGATCCCTCGGGCGATGGCGGCGTTCAGGTCGACGTGGTCGGAGCCGATGCCCGCGGTGATCGACAGCTTGAGGTTTGGCGCCTTGGCGATGCGTTCTGCTGTCAGGTAGACGGGCCAGAACGGCTGGGAGATGACGACGTCAGCGTCGACGAGCTCGCGCTCGAGGACGGAGTCCGGTCCCTCCTTGTCCGAAGTCACGACGAGAGTGTGACCAGCTGCCTCGAGGAAGCGGCGAAGGCCGAGCTCTCCCGAGACCGAGCCGAGCAGCTGGCCGGGGACGAAGTCGATCGCTTGCGGGCTCGGAGCCGTCTGCCCGTCGGGGTAGTGGTCGATGGTCGGGATCGAGTCGCGGGCATATGCCGGCGGATAACCAGTTACCGGATCCGGGTACAGCACGCAGACGATCTTGGCCACGGTGTTGCTCCTTTCCTCGCGCACGAGCGGCGCGCTCGCGCCGACACGTGAAGTATCGACGTCGGGCGTTTCGGCGTCCAAGAGACCGGAGTGACCGCGCGATAAGCAAAGTCGATCGTCCGCCGAGACGGTGCTCGCGGGTCCATCCGAAGGTGCTCTCTAAAGAGGGACCGGACCCGGCTCCTCCTCGGCATCGGCGCCCGCCGCGAAGCTGCCGTCGGGTGGTCTCAGGAGGGTCTCCGCGGTTGCCACGAAGGCGCTCCCGATCGGCGAGCGCCCGGCGCGCCGGCTGGTGGCGAGCCAGACCTGTGACCGAGCGACCGGTTCGGTCAGTTCGAGCATTCGGATCGCGGCTCCTCCCATCGGACGGGCGGACCAGGTGTGCGGGATGATGGTCGCCCAGCGCCCCGTCGCGACATGGGCACAGAGGGCGGCGATCGAGTCGGCCTGCATCGCCGGTGAGATCCGCAGGCCGATGCCCGCGAAGGCGCGGTCGACGATCCGCCGGCCGCGCATTGTGGTGTCGAGCAGGCAGAGCGGGAGTGTGGCCGACTCGGCCCAGGTCATCTCCGGCGCTCTCTGGTCACCCAGGAGCTTCTCTGGAGCGAGGAGCACCTGTCGCTCTTCGTAGAGCGGGACGAGGTCAAGCTCGGCGGGATCCTCGTCATCTTGGTAGATCACTCCGGCGTCGTTCTCGAAGTGGTGCAGCCGCCGGACGATCTCGGTCGAGGCGAGATCGCCGTGGAGATGGATAGAGACCCTTGGGTGGGCCGCCTCGAACGTCGCGACGATCGGCGCAACCGTCGTCACCGCTGCCGGGATGAGCCCGAGGTGCAGCTCTCCTGTGAGCCCTGCACCCATTGCGGACGCCTCCTGTTTGAGAGCGTCTCGGTCGGCAAGGATCCGCTCCGCCCACTCCATGAGCCTCTCTCCCTCGGCGGTGAGGCCTTCGAAGGTGTTGCCACGCCGCACGAGCGAGACGCCGAGCTCTCGTTCGAGCTTTCGGATCGCGTCGGAGAGGGCTGGCTGGGAGACGGAACAGACGTCGGCGGCGTGTGCGAAGTGGCGTTCCCGACCCAGTACGACGAAGTACTCGAGCTGGCGAAACAACATCGGCTGTGCTCCCTGCAAAGTGATGGTCTGGCTGCAGACAGTATGACGCCGCTGGCACCCGAGCATGGACCTTGACGGCCCGCAAGACGGAGACGGCCTGTGACTTCGCCGACAGGCTCGCACCACCTGGAAGCGATGCTGTCGGCCGAAACGATGCCCAGCCGACCGACGAGAGATCTGCCGACGACGGTGCCGTGACGTAGGACAGCGGGGTCAGTACGTGCTCCGAAGAAGGTGTAATCGCCGCCCGTAGATTCCAAAGGCGGCTACAGCTGTGCGCAGACGGCCTTTACCTCCGTATAGGCCTCGATGACCTCGTGACCCATCTCGCGACCCCAACCGCTCTGCTTGTAGCCGCCGAAGGGGAGCGAGGCGTCGAAGACGTTGTAGCAGTTGATCCACACGGTTCCTGCCCTGAGCTTCTTGGCGAGGGCGTGCGCCTTGGACCCGTCCCTCGTCCAGATGCCGGCGCCGAGGCCGTACGGGGTGTCGTTCGCCTCGCGGGCGATGTCGTCGAGGCTCCGGAAGGGCGCGGCCACGACCACGGGGCCGAAGATCTCCTCTTGCACGATCTTCATCTCGGGCCGGGTGTCGGTGAGGACTGTGGGCTCCACGAAGTATCCACGGTCGCCCCGCCGGGCCCCGCCGGTGACGGCGGTTGCGCCGTCGCTCTTGCCCGACTCGAGGTAGCCCGTGACTCGCCGGAGCTGCTCATCCGACACGAGCGGACCCATCTGCGTGTCCGGGTCGAGTCCATCGCCCAGCTTGATCGACTTGGCGATGTCGGCAACGCCGGCGACCACCTCGTCGTAGCTCTCCTCCTCCACGAAGAGGCGAGAACCGGCGACGCAGCACTGCCCGTGGTTGAAGAAGATGGCGTTTGCTGCTCCGGCGATGGCCTCTGCCGGATCGGCGTCGGAGAAGACGATGTTCGGGCTTTTCCCACCGAGCTCGAGCGTCACCTTCTTCAGGTTCCCGGCCGCGGCATGGACGATCAACCTGCCTACCTCGGTAGACCCGGTGAACGCGACCTTGTCGACCCCGTCGTGGGCGGCGAGCGCCGCTCCGGCGGTCTCGCCGAAGCCGGTCACGACGTTGACGACGCCGTCGGGCACGCCCGCCTCAGCGATGATCTCGGCGAGACGGAGAGCCGACAGAGGGGTTTGCTCGGCCGGCTTCAACACTACGCAGTTCCCGGTCGCAAGAGCCGGACCGAGCTTCCATGCGGCCATGAGGAGGGGGAAGTTCCAGGGGATGATCTGGCCGACGACGCCGACGGGCTCGCGAAGGGTGTAGGCATGGAAGTTGACCCCGGGTGCGTAGGGAACCGAGATGTCGATGGTGTTCCCCTCGATCTTCGTCGCCCACCCCGCCATGTAGTGGAAGAGATCCGCTGCGAGAGGAACGTCTGCAACCCGCGCGACGGTGAACGGCTTGCCGTTGTCGAGCGTCTCGAGCTGCGCGAACTCGTCGTTGTGGTCGAGGATCAGGTCGCCGATCCGCCAGATGAGTCGCCCGCGCTCGGACGGGGTCATGCGACCCCACGGGCCCTCCTCGAAGGCGCGGCGCGCTGCCGCCACGGCACGGTTGATGTCCTCGGCGTCGCCCTCCGCTAGGGTCGCCAAGTCCTCGCCGGTGGCAGGGTTCGGGGTCGTGAAGGTGCGTCCGGTAGCGGCGCTCACCCACTTGCCGTCTATGAACAGCTGACGCTCCGTGGAGATGAAGTCGTCCACTCGCTTGTCGATTGTGACCGTCATCGCCGCCTCCTCTCCTTGCCTGCCTCTGCGATCGGCTAGTCACCGTGAGACTACCCGTGGAGACAAAGAAACAAAAGGGCGACGTGTGGGGAGTGCCTGTGCCGTCTTGCGTTGCCGCTCGGCGCGCCTTGTCATCGCGGGCACGGACGTGACGAGGATGTCCTCTACACAGAAGGGCGACGTGTGGGGAGAGAGAGGAGGGGCCCCGGTGAGATGTGGGGAGGGCCCTGACGTGGTGGAATGGTGTCGAACGCGGCAACATTGGCGGTTGTGCGGATTGGGCGAATTTGTGCGGTTTGGCGGGTGGGGGGGGCGGGTGTGTGGGGTGGGGGCAGGGCAGTGAGAGGGGAT
>JASHRK010000020.1 GCA_030037405.1 Acidimicrobiales bacterium
TTGGCGAAGCGCTCGAAGTTCTCGACGAACCTCTCCACGTCGCTCACGTCGTGCTGCACCGACATGAGCCACTGCTCCGTCTTTCCCCACGGTGGGAGGAAGACGCCACCGTTGTGCTGGAAGAGCCAGTGGAGGTGGTTGAAGCGGTCGTCGGCGGCGAGGAAGTCGCGGTAGTTGCGGACCGGTGTCGTGGAAAATGTCACGCAACCCTTCGCCCCCACGGTCACTATGTAGGCGGGAAGGCCATGCTCCTCGATGATGGCCGTGAAGGAGTCGGCGACGAGGGTTCGCAGCTCTTCGATGTGCTCGTACGCCTTCTCGGTGGCGACCTCCTCGAGCATCGCCCGGGCGGCGGCCATCGAGAGGGGGTTGCCGTTGAAGGTGCCGACCATCTCGTAGCGGCCGTCGGCGACGTGCTCCATGACCTCCTGCGTGCCCCCGACGGCGCCCGTGATGAGGCCGCCCCCGATCGCCTTGGCGAGGCAGACGATGTCGGGGGAGACACCGCTTAGGCGGGTCACGCCACCCGGTCCGGCAATGAGCCCGGTCTTCACCTCGTCGAAGGTGAGGAGGGCGGAGTGGCGGTGGAGGAGGTCCTTCAGGCCTGCGAGGAAGCCGGCCTCCGGCTCGATGATGCCGGCGTTCATCATGATCGGCTCGAGGATGAGGCCTGCCACCTTTCCTTCGTGCTCCTCGAGCAAGCCCCTCACCGTGTCGAGGTCGTTGAAGGTGGCCACGAGGGTGAGCTCGGTGATCCCGGCCGGGATGCCGGGCGTGGCGGGGAGCTGTCTCGGGTGTGTTGCCGGGCCGAGGTCACGCTCGAGCTGCGTTTCGTCCGGGTTCTCGTCGAGGGGGTAGGGGGCGACGGAGACCTGCACGGAGTCGTGGTGGCCGTGGTAGGCGCCCTCGAACTTGATGACGAGGTCGCGACCGGTGACGGCACGCATGAGGTGGACTGCGTCCATCGTCGCCTCGGTGCCCGAGTTCGTGAAGCGCCAGAGGGGCAGCCCGAAACGTTCGCTCAGGTTCTCGGCGACTGCGATGGCGTCCTCGCCCGGCTGGGCGAAGTGGGTGCCCCTCGTCACCTGGCGCTGGACGGCGGCGACGATGGCGGGGTGGGCATGGCCGGCGAGGCCGGCGCCGTAACCGCCGTGGAGGTCGACGTACTCGTTGCCATCGACGTCGTACATCTTCGAGCCGGCTCCCCGCTCAAGGAAAACCGGCTGGGGACGGGTGATCTGCCAGCTGCTCGTGACGCCGCCGGCGAGGGAGCGGGCAGCTCGCTTGTGCAGCTCGGTCGAGCGCGGCTGGCGCTCGAGGAAGATGCGTTCCTGCGTCTCGATGAGCTCGTCGATCTGGGTCGTGCTGTGGACTGCCACGGGGGTAGCTCCGTGTGTGTCGGGGATCACCGGACTGCTCGAGCTGCTCGAACTGCTCGAACTGCCGGGGTTTGAACGATCGTTCAGTGTACGACAAGGCGGGCTCGCCAGGCAAGGGCGGCAGCTGGCATTGTGGCTGGCATCGAGAGTGGTGCCAGGAGGGTTTTATGCACGAGGTAGCAGAATGCACGAGGTAAAGGGAGTGGTCGCCCGTGCGAAGGGCGAGCCGGTTGGGATCGAGACGGTCCTCGTCCCCGACCCGGGGCCCGGGGAGGCGCTCGTAGACGTGCAGGCGTGCGGCGTCTGCCACACCGATCTTCACTACCGGGAGGGCGGGATCGGCGAGGACTTTCCTTACCTTCTCGGCCACGAGGCGGCAGGCGTCGTAGAGGCCGTCGGTCCTGGTGTCGAAGGGGTCTCGCCTGGCGACTTCGTGATCCTGAACTGGCGGGCGGTATGCGGCGAGTGCCGCTCGTGCCGCCGTGGGCGGCCCTGGTACTGCTTCGCCACCCACAACGCCGCCCAGAAGATGACCCTCTCCGACGGGACCGCGCTCTCGCCCGCGCTCGGGATCGGAGCTTTCGCATCGAAGACTCTCGTCGCCGCCGGTCAGTGCACTCCCGTCCCCCGGGCACGCCCGGAGGCTGCCGGCCTCCTCGGTTGTGGGATCATGGCCGGCCTCGGTGCCGCCATGCTGACGGGGGAGGTGGGGCGAGGCGACTCGGTCGCCGTCTTCGGCTGCGGCGGCGTCGGTTGCGCCGCCATCGCCGGCTCCGTCCTCGCCGGGGCAACCACCGTGATCGGGGTCGACCTCGACTCGCGCAAGCTTGCCCTTGCCCGTGAGCTCGGCGCCACCGCTGTCGTGGACGCCTCCTCGGAGGACGCCGTCGCTCGGGTCCGGGAGCTCACCGGCGGCAACGGCGCCGACGTCTGCATCGAGGCGGTCGGGAACCCGAAGGTGTTCGAGCAGGCCTTCTTCGCCCGTGACCTCGCCGGCACGGTCGTCCAGGTCGGCGTGCCCACACCCGACATGAAGATCGAGTTGCCGATGATCGAGTTCTTCGGCCGGGGCGGTCGCCTCAAGCCCTCCTGGTATGGCGACTGCCTCCCCAGCCGTGACTTCCCTCTCCTCATCGACCTCTACCTGGCGGGACGGCTGGACCTCGATCGTTTCGTCTCGGAGACGATCGGGCTCGGCGACGTCGAGGCTGCCTTCGGGCGGATGCGGCGGGGTGAGGTGCTCAGGTCGGTAGTCGTGATCTGAGTCGGCGCTCTTCGGCCTGCGGCGCGTGGTCTCGTATTCGGCGCTCTTCGGCCTGCGGCGGGGCGGGCTGGGACACGCCCGCCCCACTCGCAGACCGAGCGCGCCTACCCGGTCCCCTCCGCAGACCGGCGCGCCCGCTCCGCCCCACTCGCAGACCGGCGCGCCCTTCTGGTCTCAGTCCCGAAGGCCGAGCGCTTGCTGATGCCCGATGGCGATGCCGGATCGAGTGGCGGCGGGACCGCGCAGGTGAGACAGACTGCGACGATGAACGACGACGAGCTGCTGGCCGAGCAACGGGCGTTCTACCGGGCGCGAGCTCCTGAGTACGACGAGTGGTGGCAGCGGCGGGGTCG
>JASHRK010000226.1 GCA_030037405.1 Acidimicrobiales bacterium
GGCCTACGGCAGGGGCACTCCGGCGAGCCCGTCGATGCTCTCGGCGTTCTTCTCCGCCCAGTACTGCCGCACGCCCTCCTCCCCCTTGCGGGCGTGCCACTCGTCGGCCGTCCGCCTGTGCCCTTCGAAGGTCATGAAGGGGACTCCGTAGCCGCACGAGTCGGCGATCCTCTCGACGTGCACGAGGACGACCGAGCGGGAGGCGAAGACGGACTCGGGCCGAAACAAGCTCTCGTACGCCGTCGCCCGGCCCCCCTCTCGCAAGAGCACCTCGCCATGGCCATGAAGGCGGATGATGCGAGGTGGGCCCGTGAAGGCGCAGAACATGACGACTATGCGCCCGTTGCCAGGCTCTTTCAGATGGGCGATCGTCTCGGCGCCGCTGCCAGTGCGATCGAGGTAGGCGATGGTGCGGGAGTCGAGGACGGCGAGCTCGCCGTTGTTGCTCTTCGGTGAGCAGTTGACGTGGCCCTCCGTAGCCAAGGGAGCGGTCGCTACAAAGAACACGGGTTGAGAGGTGATGAACTCCCGGAGGCGGTCGCTGATCTCGTCATAGGTCCTCCCCATGGCTCAGTCGCTCATCTCCGGGACCGGCTCGGCGGTCACGGGCCCGGGCCCGGGCGACTCGACCGAGCCCCCGCTCCCGGATCGCTCGGACGAAGGCGAAGGCGAAGGCGACGGCGACCGCGAGGACGAAGGCGAGGGCGAGGGGACCGACCGCCACCTGTGACTCGCTTCCGTACCCGGATAGCCCATGCCCGCTTCCACGCGGCGCGGCCACCAGTTCCACCGGCCGAGGATGGCGACGGTGGAGGGCACGAGAAGCGTCCGCACGAGGAAGGTGTCCATCAGGATGCCGAGGGCGAGCCCGACACCGATGTCGCGCACCTGGCCGCCGCTCGGGCCGCTCGAGCCGGCGAAGGCGAGGACCATGAAGGTCCCGGCGAGGACAAGCCCGGCGGAGGTGATCGTGGGGCCGGAAGCGCCGATGGCCCGCACGACGGCCTCCTTCAGCGGGTGGTCGTGTGCCTCCTCCCGGATCCTCGTCATGACGAGGATGTTGTAGTCCTCGCCGAGCGCCAGCAGGAAGATGAACATCAGGAACGGGAGAAGAAACGTAAGCCCGCCCGAATCGCCGAGCTTCACGAAGATGATCGTCGCAAGCCCGAAAGCGGCGAGATAGCTCAGCACCACGCTCGCGATGAGGTAGAGGGGCGAGATGAGCGCCCGCAGCACCAAAGCGAGCAGGATGGCGATGAGGAGGGCGGCCACCGGGACGATGTGGACGAGGTCGCTGTCCGAGGTAGCGGAGATGTCGGAGAGGGCAGCCGCCTCGCCGGCGACCCCGGACCGGACCGCCCCTACCGACCTCGCGGCGCTCTGCAGCACGGCCCGGATCTTCGGCACGGCGTCAAGGGCTCTGGTGCCCCCCGGGTTGCCGGCTCTCAACCCCGCCGCGAACTGGACGATGCGCCCGTTCGGGCTCACGTACTGGGCGTCGCTGCGGTACTCCTCGTAGAGGGCCAGGGGTACCGCTGTTCCCTTGGGCGGGAGCGACGGGAGTGCCTTCGGGGCGCCGAGCTGCCGGCGCAGGACCCCGAGCTCCCCAGGTGAGATGCTCGCTCCGGCGGGGTCGAGGGCGTCGTCGATCGTGGTGAAGAGCCCGCTCGACTGAAGCGCCCCTTTGATCTTGCCGAGCTGGGCGGGATCGGTGTAGGCGGATCTTCGCAGCTCGACTATCAGGTTCGTCGGGTTCGAGCTCGACTGAGCGAAGTAGCTCTTCACGACTGCGTCGCCCTTGGCGGCCGGGGTTCCCGCCGGGGCGCTCTCGGCCCCGCCGAAGCCCGAGGGCGTGTACCAGAACACACCTGCTGCGAGGGCGCCGAAGATCACGATCCCGATCGTCATCGTCGGCAGCGGGCGGGAGACGATCTTGCCCGCCACCCGCCCCCAGATGCCGACCGTGTTCTGCCCGGCTTTCGGGCGAGAGGGCCAGAAGACGGCCCGCCCGAGGATGGCGAGGAGGGCGGGCAGGAGGGTGAGGCCGGCGACGAGCATCGTGGCGATGCCGATGGCGAGGGGAACGCCGAGGTCGTGGTAGATGCCGAAGCTGGCGAGAAGCAGGCTCAACAAGGCGATGATGACGGTGCCGGCCGACGCGCTGATCGACTCGCCGACGCGTTCTACGGCCTTGGAGACCGCCTCTCTCGGGTCGAGGCCCTGCCTGATTCCCTCGCGGACTCGGAAGACGAGGAAGAGCCCGTAGTCGGTGCCGGCGCCGAGGACGAGGACGATGAGGAGCAGCTGGGTCACTTCTGAGACCTTGAGCACGCCGTGCGAGGCGATCTCGCCGATGATCGAGCCCGCCACCTCGAGAACGATGGCGGCGGGGAGCAGCGTGACGAAGGGAGCGAGGACGGAGCGGAAGATGAGGAAGAGGAGGACGATGATGAAGATGATCGACAAGAGCTGCGTCGCGTTGCCCGCCGTCCGGGACTGGGCGTTCTGGTATACCCCGTCTGCCACCTGCCCGGTCACGTAGAAACGCAGCCCTGCTGGTGCCCTCGCCCTCGCGAAGGAGCTCACGACGTCGTCGACGATCGTCTTGGCCTGTTGCGGGTTGTACCCGGCGGCATCGGAGAGGCCGTTCAAGAGCACGGCTCTATGGCTCGGGGCCTCCCCGCTGAACTGGACGTGGAGGATCCCCGGGATCTTGCGGGCGAGCGTCGCCTCCCGGTCTACTGCGGCAAGGTCGGCCGGTGTGAGGACACGGCCGCCGGCCTCGGCCACGATCTCGACGGGCTCGGCGCTCTCCTTGCCGAGGAGGGGCTGGGCGAGGTCTGCGGCCTTCACGTCGGGGGCGTTCGCCGGCAGGAAGGCGGTGTTCTGGTCGTTCACCTGGCTCGAGAGGCTCGGCAGCCCTCGCACGAGGGCGATGGTGCCAAGGAGCCACACGGCAACGATGACCCATCGCCACTTGACTGTGAAGCGTCCCAGCCCCCGGTAGAAAGCGTGCATCGGTGGAGCTGGTCAGCGACGGTCGAGCTTCAGGGCGGCAGAGTTGATGCAGTACCGCTGCCCACCCGGACCGGGACCGTCCGGGAAGACGTGGCCGAGATGGCCACCGCAGCGCCGGCAACGCACCTCCGTGCGCACCATGAAATGGCTCGCGTCCTTCTGCAGCGTCACGGCCTCTGCGACGGCTGGCTCGGTAAAGCTCGGCCATCCCGTCCCCGAGTCGAACTTCGTGTCGGAGGAGAACAGGGCGGTCCCGCATGCCGCGCAGTGGTACATGCCGTCGTCGTGGCAGTCCCAGTACTCACCCGTGAAGGCCGGTTCCGTGCCGCACTGGCGCAGCACTGCGTACTGCTCGGGGGTGAGCTCTTCACGCCACCCGTCTTCAGGCTTTTCGACCTCGGGCGCGCTCCCGGAGCTCTCCGGGCCAGCGTCCTTGTCGCGATGCCGTCTCAACATGTTCTCGTCACGCCTCGCGCGTCTCATCGAAAGTCTCGTGATGGGAGCGAGACTGCCGGGAGATCGATCTCCTCCAGGTACTCGGCTACCAGGTTAGCGGAGCTGAGCGCCTCGGCGTTCGCCGCGTCTGCCCGCTCGAGGCGGCCCCGTACGAGCATGACGGCGGCCGATCTCGCCGCCTGGCGGTGGCGCGCCCACAACCCTCTCGAGCAGATGACGTTCAGGAGCCCCGTCTCGTCCTCGAGGTTGACGAAAGTCACCCCGGCGGCCGTCGCCGGACGCTGGCGATGGGTCACTATCCCTGCGACAACCACCCGCGACCCGCTTGCGACGCCGAGCAGCGAGGCGATCGGCAGGATGCCTCGCTCGGACAGCCGCTCGCGAGCAAAGGCCATCGGGGAGCTCTCCGGGGAGAGGCCGAGCATCTTCACGTCAGCGGCCATCTCCTCGTACGGCGTCATCTCCGGGAGCTCGGGGGTGACGGTGCCGACGACGGCGCCGGGCAGCCTGTCCGGCTTCGACTCCGCCGCCGGGCCCGAGATCCAGAGGGCCTCCCGCCGTGACAGGCCGGCGATGGCACCCGCCGTCGAGAGCGCCTCGAGCACTCCCTTGCCGGCCCCCGAGCGGCGGGCAAGATCCTCCAGGTCCTTGTAGGGGCGCCCCCTGGCGATCCCCTCGGCCACCTCTGCCCCGACGCCCCTCACCGAAGCGATCCCGAGCCGGACGGCAGGCTCTCTCCGAGACGGGCTGACCGGCTCGAGGCAGGCAAGGGTTTCGGAGCGGTTGACCTCCGGTCCCCGTACCACGACGCCGTGGCGGCGGGCATCGGCTACGAGGGTGTGAGGAGCCCAGAAACCCATGGGCTGCGAGTTGAGCAAGGCTGCGAGGAGCGCCGCCGGGTACCGCAGCTTCAGCCATGCGCTCACGTACACGAGGTAGGCGAAGGAGACGGAGTGGCTCTCTGGAAAGCCGAAGTTTGCAAAGGCACGTAGCCTCTCCCAGATCTCGCCCGCCACCGGCCGGGTGATCCCCCGCTCGGCCATGCCGGCGAACAGCCGATCCTTCAGCTTCTCCATGCGGGCTGCTGAGCGCTTGGAGCCCATCGCCTGGCGCAGCTGGTCGGCATCGGCGGCGCTGAACCCGGCCGCCTCGATCGCCATCTCCATCAGCTGCTCCTGGAAGAGCGGGACTCCGAGGGTCTTCGCAAGGCTCCCCTCGAAGACCGGGTGGATGTAGCTCACCGGCTCCAAGCCGTTCCGCCGTCTCAGATAGGGATGGACAGATCCCCCCTGGATCGGCCCGGGGCGGATGATGGCCACCTCGACTACGAGGTCGTAGAAGGTCTTCGGCTTGAGGCGGGGCAGTGTCGCCATCTGCGCCCTGCTCTCCACCTGGAACACGCCGACCGAGTCGCCCGCCGAGAGCATCTCGTAGACCTCGGGCTCCTGGGGGATGGTCGCCATGTCGAGCCTGACCCCGTGGTACGAGGCGACGATGTCGATCGCCCGGTGCAGGGCCTCGAGCATCCCGAGACCGAGCAGGTCGAACTTCACGAGCCCGACGGCCGCGCAGTCGTCCTTGTCCCACTGGAGCACGGTCCGTCTCTCCATGCGGGCCCACTCCACGGGACAGACCTCGGAGACCGGCCGGTCGCAGATCACCATCCCTCCCGGGTGGATCCCGAGATGGCGGGGGAGACCCTGGAGCTCCTTCGCCGCCGCCACGACCCTGGGCGGGATCTCGGAGCTCGCCGCGACCCCGCCCGCGACCCCGCCCGCGACCCCTCTCTCGAGCTCGACCTTGGCGGACCACTTGTCCACCTGCCCCTGCGGGTGGCCGAAAGCCTTGCCAGCGTCGCGTATGGCAGAGCGCGCCCTGTAGCTCACGGTCACAGCGACGAGGGCGGCGCATTCACGGCCGTAGCGCCCGTAGACGTACTGGATGACCTCCTCTCGGCGCCCGCTCTCGATGTCGACGTCTATGTCAGGTGGGCCGTCCCGCTCCGGCGAGAGGAACCGCTCGAACAAGAGCCCGAGCGAGACGGCATCCGCGTTGGTTATCCCGAGGACGTAGCAGACGGCCGAGGAGGCCGCTGATCCTCTTCCCTGGCAGAAGATGTCCTGGCGGCGGCAGAACTCGACGATGTCGAAGACGACGAGGAAGTAACCGGCGAAGCCGAGCTCCTCGATCATCGCGAGCTCATGGTCGAGCTGCCGCCACGCCCCCGGCGCCACCTCCGCCTCCCGCCTCCCGTACCTGCGTGGGGCGCGCTCCTCGACGAGTGCTCGCAGGTAGCTGATCTCGGTGTGCCCCGGTGGCACAGGAAAGTCCGGCAGCTTCGGGGCGACGAGCTTCAGGTCGAACGCGAAGGCCTGCCCGAGCTCCCCTGCCGTCTCGACCGCACCGGGATACCTGGCAAAACGCCTCGCCTGCTCCTCAGGCGACCGCATATGGGCAGAACCGTCGGCCGGGAGCCAGCCGTCCATGTCGTCGAGGGAACGACCCGAGCGGATCGCCGCCAGGACGGCGGCGAGGTGCCGGCCACCCGGGCGGGCGTAGTGGACCACGTTGGTCGCCGCCATGGGCAGGGCGCGACGGGCCGCCAGGGTGGAGAGCGCGTCGTTCCTCGCCCCGTCGACAGGGTCGCCGTGGTCCCACAGCTCGACGACGACATTGTCTTTCCCGAACGACTCGACGAGCATGTCGAGCTCGCGTGCGGCCGCCGACGGCCCGGAGGAGACGAGCGTTTTCGGCACCGTCCCCTTGCGGCAGCCGGTGAGCACGGCGAGATGCCCTCCGGCAAGCTCTGCGAGCCGGTCCAGGTGATGGGCGGGGCGAAGCTTCTCCCCGCCTGCGAGGTGGGCTTCGCTCACAGCCCGCGCCAGTCTGGCGTACCCCTCAGGATCTTTCGCGAGAACGAGGAGATGGTCCCCGGCCGGGTCAGGGACCCTCGTACGTGGGGCTGCCGGGCGCCCGCCCGCGAGGGTGAGCTCCGCCCCGTAGACAGCCGGCAGCCCGGCCGATCGCGTCGCTTCAAAATGGCGCACCACTCCGTAAAGACCCTCGTGGTCCGTCAGGGCGAGAGCCCCGAGGCCGAGCCTTACGGCCTCGGCCACGAGCTCTTCGGGTTGCGAAGCCCCGTCGAGGAAGCTGAAGCAGGAGTGGCAGTGGAGCTCGGCGTAGCGCACCGGGCGCGACGTTAGTCGCTGTCTG
>JASHRK010000227.1 GCA_030037405.1 Acidimicrobiales bacterium
CTTGATGGCCTGGAGGGCGAGGGCCTCGCAGGAACGAGAGTCAGGAGAGCTGAGGCAGGTGGCAGAGTCGAAGAAGTTCGGGTCGGGCGGTTCGCTCTTGGCGGGGTTCTTGGGAGGGACTATCCCCTTGTGGGGCACATGGGTGGCGGCGACGGCCCTTCCCCCGGCAGGGTATGCGAGAGCGGCTCCCACGGCGAGGACGAAGCACAGCGTGGCGATCGAGGCGAGGCGGCTGGACATCCGTGCCAGCTTAGGGTGCGTCGTCTCGAGGCCACTAGCCTGAGCGTGATGAGCGAGACCCAGCTGACGCCAGAGACCCACGCCCGGCTCCAGTCCGAGCTCGAGGACCTCACCACACGCGGCCGCGTCGAGATCGCCCGCCACATCGAAGCCGCCCGCGCCCTCGGAGACCTCTCGGAGAACGGTGACTACCACGCCGCCAAGGACGCCCAGGGCAAGATGGAAGCGCGCATCCGCCAGCTCCAGGCGCTCCTCGGCTCCGCCGTCGTGGTCGAACGCAAGGCCGGCGAGGCAGCCGTCGTCGAAGCCGGGACGGAGGTCGAGATCCGCTACGTCGGGGACGACGACACCGAGCGCTACTTCGTCGGCTCGATCGAGGAAAGGCGCGAAGGTGTAGCCGTCGTCTCCCCCGGATCGCCTCTCGGTATCGCCCTCATCGGCCACGGGCCGGGCGAGACGGTCGAGTACGACGCCCCGAGCGGCAAGCTCAGCGTCGAGATCGTCTCGGTGGGCTGAGATGCCCGACGGAAGGACCCTCCCCGAGAAGGTCTGGGACAGCCATGTCGTCCACCGGGGGGACGGTGGAGCCGAGCCCGACCTTCTCTACATCGATCTCCATCTCGTCCACGAGGTCACCTCGCCCCAGGCGTTCGAGGGGCTTCGCCTGGCTTCGAGGCGGGTGCGCCGGCCTGACCTCACGATCGCCACGGCGGACCACAACGTGCCCACGGCGGCGCCGATCGGCTGGGACCCCTCGAGAGACTCGGAGGGCGCCGCCACAGCCCGCGGGGGCATCCCCGTGCTCGACGCCACCTCGCGACGCCAGCTCGAGGCGCTCGAGGCGAACTGTGCCGAGTTCGGCGTCACCTGCTGGCCCATGGGGGACGACAACCAGGGGATCGTCCACGTCATCGGGCCCGAGCAAGGCTTGACGCAGCCCGGCATGACGATCGTGTGCGGCGACAGCCACACCTCCACCCACGGTGCCTTCGGCGCTCTCGCCTTCGGGATCGGGACCTCCGAGGTCGAGCACGTCCTCGCCACCCAGACGCTTCCCCAACGGCGCCCGAAGACCATGGCGGTGACCGTCGAGGGAGAGCTGCCCGAGGGGGTGACGGCGAAGGACCTCGTGCTCGCCATCGTGGGGCGGCTCGGCACGACAGGAGGGGCGGGCCACCTCATCGAGTACCGGGGCTCGGCCGTCCGGTCGCTCTCGATGGAGTCCCGCATGACCGTCTGCAACATGTCGATAGAGGCGGGCGCTCGGGCGGGGATGATCGCGCCCGACGAGACCACCTTCGCCTACCTGCGGGGACGCCCCTACGCGCCCCAAGGGGAGTCGTTCGACCGCGCCGTCGAGGAGTGGAGGGGGCTCGTGAGCGACGAAGGGTCGCGTTTCGACGAGGAGATCTCCATCGACGCAGGCGAGCTCGCACCCTTCGTGTCCTGGGGCACGAACCCGGCCCAGGTGGTGCCGATCTCCGGCGCCATCCCCGACCCGAGCTCGCTCCCGAGCGCGCCGGAGCGGGAAGCGGCCGAGCGGGCGCTCGCCTACATGGGGCTCTCCCCCCACACCCGCGTGCGGGACATCGCCGTCGACAGCGTCTTCATCGGTTCTTGCACCAACTCGCGGATCGAGGACCTGCGGGCCGCTGCCACCGTGGTGGGCGGCCGCCACGTCCGCCAAGGGCTCCGGGCCCTCGTCGTTCCCGGCTCGCGGCAAGTGAAGCGGCAAGCCGAGTCAGAGGGTCTCGACGCCGTCTTCGTCTCGGCCGGCTTCGAGTGGCGCGACAGCGGTTGCTCGATGTGCCTCGGCATGAACCCGGACCAGCTCTCTCCCGGCGAGCGCTGCGCTTCCACCTCGAACCGGAACTTCGAAGGCCGCCAGGGCCGTGGAGGGAGGACCCATCTCGTGTCGCCACAGGTAGCAGCCGCCACGGCCGTGCTCGGCCGCTTCGCCACTCCCGACGAGCTCGACTCGTGAAGCGCGTCCACATCCTCTCCGGCCGGGCCATCCCCCTCGAGCGCTCGGACGTCGACACGGACCAGATCATCCCGAGCGAATGGCTGAAGCGCATCGAACGGACAGGCTTCGGCGCCGGCCTCTTCGCCGAGTGGCGGGACGACCCCTCCTTCGTCCTCAACCAGCCCGAGCACGCCGGGGCGACGATCCTCCTAGCGGGCCCCAACTTCGGCACAGGCTCCTCCCGCGAGCACGCAGTCTGGGCGCTGACCGACTACGGCATCGAGGCTGTCGTGAGCCCCAGGTTCGGGGACATCTTCCGCAGCAACGCCACCAAGTCGGGGCTCGTCCCGGCAGAGGTCGACGAGGATCTCGCTCGCTCCCTTATGGCGGCGGTGCACGCCGACCCCGGGCTCGAGGTGGTCGTCGACGTCGA
>JASHRK010000228.1 GCA_030037405.1 Acidimicrobiales bacterium
CGGTGAGCGACTTCGACGACTACACCGACTTCCGCGTCCTTAGCGACGACTGCACGACGATCACCCCGCATCACACCTGCACCTTCGACGTCGAGTTCGACCCCTCCGAGAGCGGCAGCCGCTCGAGCTACGTGGAGGTCGACGACGCCACCTTCGGTAACAGCGCCTCCTACCTCGTGAAGGGCTTGGGCGTCTTCGCCACCGTAACGCCGAGCGCCACTGGGCTGACCGCCACCTCGAGCGGGAGTGAGCTCAACTTCGGCACGATCGGGAAAGACACGAGCGGCGACCCGGTCGACCTCACGCTCGACAACTCGGGTACCGTCCCCCTCGACATCGAGCAGATCACCACCATCGGCGGCGATACGACTGACTTCGTCACGAATGGGGGCAACTGCGAGGACGTCGTCGTCGGGGTCGGCCGGCTATGCACGATCTCACTCACCTTCACGCCGACGAGCGTTGGGGACCAGACGACCGACCTCGTCATCTACGACAACGCCAGCCACTTCGAGACTCTCATCGTCCTCAACGGCACGGGCGCCTACGCCGAGACCGAGTTCACTGTGGACGGGAGCACCTCTACGCCAGGCACGCCGGTCAACATAGACCTCGGGACCGCAGCCGACAACACAACGACCCAGCCGACGGTCACGGTCACGGCGGAAAACGTGAGCTCCGTCGTCGCCTCGTTCACGGGAAATGCTATGAGCGGCACCAACCCGTCAGACTTCTCTGTCAACACGAACAGTTGCACTCAGCTGAACCCCGGCGTCAGCTGCACCTTCTCCATCACCTTCAACCCAACTGCCACGCCAAGCACCGCCGGCTTGGAGACGGCGACGTGGACCCTCGACGACAACACGGTCCACGGCTACGACGTGTTCTACCTGAGCGGCACGGCGACGAGCTAAGCGCCGGCTGGCAGACAGAGCAGCACCGGAAAACCAGGCGTCGGCAAGCGATCCTTCGGCCGGCCGGCTGAGGAGCGTCAGCGCAGGACGGCCTCGGCTTCGCGGGCGGCGGCGACCACCACGCTTGACAGCTCGCGAAGGCGCGCCATGGCCATTCGCTGTGACGGGCCCCATACCTGGATGGCGGCGACAGGCCGTCCAAGCGGATCGAGAACAGGGGCGGAGACGCCGTTCGTGAATTCGACATGCTCACCGATCCCAACAGCGAACCCGTCCCGTCGTGCCTGCTCGAGCTGGCGGTCGAGGACGTTACGGTCCGTGACGGTGTTCGGCGTCAGCCGCTCGAGGTGCGGTCCCAGCAGCGCCTCCCGCTCGTCTCGCGGCATCCAGGCCACGTACGCCTTGCCGGGAGAGTCGGCGTGCGCGGGGATGACCCGCCCAAGCCAGCTCGGGCATTGCATCCCCGGCGGATCGGCTTGATCTGCGTACATCAGCTTGTTGCCGACCGCCACGACGAGCGCGCTGATCTCGCCTGTCTCGGCGGCGAGGCGTTCGAGTATCGGATGGACCCGGCGGACAACGGCATCGTGGCCGGCGCTCCGGGCGATGAGATACGCCGCGTGGCCAACGCGGTAGCGCTGATCCGTCTGATCTCGTTCGACAAGGCCGTGCTGCGCCAACGTACCGAGGAGACGCCAGGTCGTGGTCCGGTTGAGCTCGCAAATCTGCGCGAGCTCGGCCACGTTGCAGGGATGCGGGCTCGCTGCCACCGCTTTCAGGATGAGGATCGCCCGCTCGAGGGAGCGCACCGACGGCTCAGCGCCGGCTCCGGTACCCATGAGCGGAGCCTGCGGCTCGATGCCTGCGGACGCCGTATCGGTTGCTTGCTCCCGTGCCACGTCGTCTCCTTGACATCGCTTCGGTGAGCGCTATCCTACGGAAGACGCACGAACAATCTGTTCATTGTCCGAACAGAGAGGCAGCCGCTGAACAGAGAGGCAGCTGCATGTAAGGGGGGTGCTACTCATTAGTGAAGAGACCGATCGCACTATCTCGTCGCGCAGCGACGAGATAGACCGGCGGAGCTTCCTGAAGCTCAGCGGTGCCGGCGCCGGGGCCCTTGCGCTCGGCTCGCTGGGCGCCGCCCACGGCGGTTCAGCTTTGGCGGCGGCGTTCTCGCGGTCGTCGGCGTCCCGGCCGCGCCGCGGCGGCACGCTGACGGCCGGACTCTCGGGCGGGAGCGCCAGCGACACGCTCAACCCTCTCAATCCGGTAAATAACACCGACTACGCCCGCGTGCCGCAGCTGTTCGACCCGCTCGTGCAGTACAGCGTGGGAGACCAGCCACAGCTTTACCTGGCCGAGGAGATAACTCCGAACTCCGACGCCACGGCGTGGACGATCCGCCTCCAGAAGGGTGTCACGTTCCACAACGGCAAGAGCCTGGCTGCCGACGACGTCATCTATACGTTCCAGCAGGTCTTCAACCCGAAGAGCCCCGGGGAGAGCGCCGCCTCCCTAAAGGCGGTCGACGTCGCGGGTATCCGCAAGCTGGACGAGCTGACGGTGCGCGTACCCTGCAAGAGGCCGTTCTCTGTGATCGTCGGAGCACTCAGCGACTTCTATATCATCCCGACCGACTTCGACATTCGGCATCCGGTCGGCACGGGTCCCTTCAAGTACGAGAGCTTCAGCCCGGGTGTCGAGAGCGTCTTTGTACGAAACGACGACTACTGGGTCCACGGTCTCCCCTATCTGGACAAGCTCGTGATGAGCGACTTCTCCGACGAGACGAGTCAAGTCAACGCTCTCAACTCACATGCGGTCGACATGATCGACCTTCTCTCGATCGGGTCGATCGCGCCCGTTCGCAGTGCCGGGAACGACATTGTCATCTCGCCCGGTGGGGGATGGACGCCCTTCACCATGCGCGTCGACAAGGCGCCCTTCAGCGACGTCCGCGTCCGATTGGCCATGCAGCTCATCGTCGATCGGTCGGAGATGCTCAAGCTGATCTTCGCCGGCTACGGGACGATCGGCAACGACCTCTTCTCCATCTGGGACCCCGACTACGACCACGCCATCCCTCAGCGCCACCAGGATCTGGATCGGGCAAAGTTCCTCCTCAAGAAGGCCGGGCATGCCGGGCTCGTTACCCAGCTCGTCACTGGGCCGATTGCCCAAGGGACGGTGTCGGCGGCCGAGATCTTCCAGGAGCAGGCAAGGGGGGCCGGCGTCACCGTCAAGCTGAGCGACATCACCGTGGACGAGTACTACGGGCCGAACTATCTGAAGTGGGTGTTTGCCCAGGACTACTGGTACTCGAACCCGTTCTTCGATCAGGTGGGCTCCTGCATGCTCCCGACGTCGCCGTTCAACGAGACGCACTACGACGACCCGAAATACGAGTCTCTCTACAACGAGGCGTTGGCGACGATCGACGTCGCCAGGCGCACCGAGATCGCTCACGAGATGCAGGTCGTCAGCTTCGGGAACGGCGGCTACATCATCCCGTACTTCCCACCGATCATCGAGGGTCATTCGCCTTCGGTGCATGGGGACATTCCCTCGAAGACGGGCGAGAGCTTCAACCGCTTCGATCTCAAGAGCTTCTGGCTCTCGTGATCGGGACGGGGCCCGCTCCCCGGCTTCGGGAAGGCTGAGAGCGTGCGCGCGAGCACGGCCCTGTACAGGCGCACCGAGATCGCCTCCAAGGACGGCGCCGTGGCCTCCGGTGACGTGCGTGAAGCAGCAGCGGGGGCGGCGGTGCTGGAGGAAGGCGGAAAT
>JASHRK010000229.1 GCA_030037405.1 Acidimicrobiales bacterium
GCCCTCGTCGCCCAGGCCGCCGCCGCCGTCGAAGAAGTGGCGGCGGCGGGAATGCTCGGCGCTCGCCGCACCGTGATCGAGTACGGGAGCCCGCACGGCGGCTCCTGGCTGGGCCTGCTGGCTGCTCACGGGTTGACTAGCTCTGGCGACGACCGCGAGGCCGATCTCGTGCTCGACTGCTTCGGTCTCATGCACGCCACGGACCAGTTTGGGGCGCTCGCGGACCGAGTGCGCCATCTCGTGCCAGGGGGCGTGCTGCTGCTCCAGTACCACTCGTTCGAGACCATCGTCCGTCGCGGCCAGTGGAACGCACTGAGGCACGGCCACTATGCGTACTACTCCACGACGGCTCTGACGGCAATGCTGAGGGCGCAGAGCTTCGCGGCACAGACTGCGTGGACTTTCGATCTCTACGGCGGGACGGTCCTCCTCGCCGCCTGCCGAGACTCCGATGCTCCCGCCGACCCAGATGAGCCGCTCCAGTGCCTTCTCGCCGAGGAAGACCGGATGGGGATCCGGGACCCTGCGGTCGTAGGCTCGCTCCAGCGCGTGGCCGAGGGCCATGCCGCAGCCCTGCACGACTGGCTGGCGGCCGAGCGCTCTGCCGGACGACGGGTGCTCGGGTACGGCGCCGCCTCACGTGCCATCGCTCTTCTCGTCCGCGCCGGCGTGGACAGCTCCCTGTTGCCCGCCATCGTGGACGCCTCTCCGGCCAAGCAGGGCACACGTATTCCCGGAACGGACGTACCAGTGGTCGATCCGAGCTACCTTCGCACGGTACGGCCCGACTCCGTCGTGCTCTTCCTGGCGGACCTGCTGGGCGAGGTCCGGGCGGCTTTCCCTGAGGTCGAAGCTGGCGGAGGACGCTGGATAGACGCCGACACGCTCGTGTCACGCCGGTGAGAGCGCAGCAGCACCCCCTTTGGGTGACGCGCTCGCGGGCCGGTCGCCCGCTACAGCGCTCCGGCCGGCTGTTCTCCAGCGTCGAGCGCCGGGAAGGTACCGAGCCCGAGCCCGAGCTTCGCGTCGTCCACCAGACCATCGTGCAGCGACCCGTACTCCTCGGAGCCCGGCATCTCGGGCATGATCAACGACGCCGCCACCGTCAGGTCCATGAGGTATATGGAGGCGCCGCCAAGCCCTGTCTGGGTAACTGAAGCGATGGCGCAGTTCACGATCAGGAACAACGCCATCGCCCGAGCAGCTCCGCGAGGCCGCGAGAGGGCAGCGGCGAAGAGACAGACGAGCACCACGGCGCAGATCGCGTCGCCGACGAGCCCTTGGTCCTGGTAGACGGCCAGCCAGCTGTTGTCAATAGGGAGGCCGTCGAAGCCGTCGTTGGAGAGACCGAACCCGAAGACCATCTCCGCTCTGGACCGGGGTTCATGGACGAGAGCAGACCACACCTTCGTGCGGCCCGTGAGGTCGCTGAACTCCGCAGCGCTCTGGCCACGAAGGAACCAGGATGTAAGAAACGGAAGCGCTACGGCACAGGCAAGAAGAGCGCCTACGAGCGTGACCCCGAGGACCTTGCGTACCCGCCGCCGCGACGCGAAGAGGCTCAGAGCGGCGACGGCGATACCGACAAGCATGCCGACAAGAGCTGTGCGGGTATGGCTCAGCAGCAGAACTGCAACCGCTCCTGCAAAGAGCACGCCGGCGAGTCTCCGTTTCGCAATCCCGGCGAGCCACATGACGGCGACGAGCCCACCCAGGTCTGCCCCGTACTGCCCCACCGCAGTCCATGGGACCGGCCAGATGACCCCCTCGAGCCGGCCGCCCTCGAAAGCCTTGTGATGGGCGATCACGGCACCGAGCAGGACAGAGCCGAGGAGCACGATCAGGCACCAGACGTTGATGCGTGCCAGCATCATGTCCTTTCGGCCCCACCAGGGTGTGAGAAGCCAGAGGATCAAGACGAAGGCGATCAGGCGCAAGGCTCGGTAGTCGGTACCGAGGAGGCTCACCTCGTCCCGGATGCTCACCATGAGCGAGCTCGCCGCCAGGATGCTGACGAGAGTGAGGAGCACGTTCGGCCTGAGAGACAGGCGATGGTTGACGGTGACGGCAAGCAGCAGCGCGACTCCGAGGGCTCCCTGCGTGAGCACCTTCCCCATCACATGGGGAATCCTGATGAGCATGGGTTGCTCGCTGAAGGAGAGGACGTTGAAGACGAGCAGCGCCCAGATGGCAGCGACACGCCTGCGCACGGAACGCTCCGTGGCTTCGTCGCGGACGGCCGGAAGGAGGAAGGAGGCGGTCGCAGTCACCGCAGGCCCACGTCTGCCTGCACGTCTCCCATCCCCGGTGTCGAGGGCAGGAGAACCGCTACCTCCTCCTGACGAAAGTACCCGAGGGATTCGTCGTCGTCTCGCCGGCTGCCGACGACCACGACCGAGCGAACGGCGACGGCGGCGTGGCGCAGCATCTCAGCCACCGATGTGAGCCTCGTCAACTTGGACCGGCCGGCCGTCACGATCACGATCGCTTCGCTCGCATAGCGCGAGACCGGCCCTGCCCCGATGGCCGGGTCGAGCGTGGCGAGCACGATCTCGACGTCCGCCCCGCCCGCCGCACCGTCTCGCCGGGCAAATGGAGCGCCACCGAACGTCTCGAACATCAGCTCCTCCTCGTCGGGACGCACGACGCGGGCCACGCCAGAGCCGTCGAGATCGCCACTCTCAGCTCCCGCCGCGTCGGGCACGAGGAGACGGCCGAGGTCGAGTGAGGCGACACCCGCGCTCCGGAGCCCTGCAAGATCGCTGAGGGCCCGGTACCCGGAGAGGTCGACGATGTCCACGTCCGACCCTTCGGCGCAAAGAAGCCACGCCAGCTGGGCGACGGCAAGAGTGGCGGGCGCCTCGCTATCGACGGTGACGACGGCGAGACGCCTCACCGCCGGGTCGCCCGCCAGCGCCCCCTTCAGATGGCGGGCGATGGAACGGACAGCGCCGCTCGGACGGCGAAGGCACCGGCGCATGATCAGGACCTGCAGCTGGCGTAGCGCCACGAAGGGCGACTCGCGGACGCGAGGGACGCTGAGCTCGACTGGAGCCTCGAACACGCGAGCAAAGTCGTCCCGTTCCCGGACGCCCTCGGAGAAGAGCGCTCCCGCGATTACGATGCCGCAACCGACGGCGAGCCCGGCGACCAGGCCCGAGGCACCGTCGATGGCGATCTTCCTGTGCAGTCTCGACTTGTCGGCCGTCGCCCCCACGAGCACCTTGCTGGCGGCGACGATCGAGCTCGTCGTGAGGTTGTTGCTGGAGATCGTCTGCTGCAGCTGGGCGATCTCGGTCTCGTCTAGGCTCCGGTCAGAGACCAGGGAAGCGACGGAGGTCCCTGAGGCGGTCGACTTCCTCCCACTGGCACGGGAAGCTGATATCTCAGTCGAGAGCAGCCTGACCTGCCCGTCGAGCCCGGAGAGCTGCCGGCCGAGTGAGCTGTTCGTCGCCGCCGTCTCGCTCTCGAACAGCTTCGAACGAACAGTGAGAAAAGCCGTGTCGATGGCGTTGGCCCAGGTGACCGCGCTCGCCGCAGTTGGTGCGTTGACGGTCACTTGGAGGATCTGATCGCTCACGACGTCGCCCGAGTAGTCGTTGAGCAGGTCCTGCGCCGGCAGGCTGAGGTGCAGATCGGCCACCGCCTGGCGTGCCACGGCGAGCGTGTCGAGCAGGGCGGCGTCGTTCGCCATGTCCAGCGTGGGGTTGTCTTGTGGATTGTGCTGGAGGATGAGAGTAGACGTCGCGCTGTAGGACTTCGACAGGATCAGGACCGGCGCGGCCGCCCCGATGAGAAGGCCCACAACCGCGAGGCCGATCCAGATACGGCGTCTCCGGGCGAGAGCACGCCCCAGCTCGCGCAAGCTGACCAGCCGCCCGAGAGCTGCGTTCGACGGTTGCGCATCCCGCCGGGGAAACAAGGCTGCTTGCCGAGCCCGTGGGTCGGCGGTCGTCGTCACGTGCCGGGCACCGGGGTCGTCCGCGGAGGCTGCTCCGCGGCCCGCTTCCTGACCTGGCGACCTGTCGTCGTGTCCGCCGGGTCCGGGCAGACCACGAGCACTCCGGCGGGTGGGCCGAGCGCCAGGGTAAGAATGCTCGTGAGATCCTCCAGGTCGTTCGCCGCAGCGAAACCGGAGGTGAATGCGACGATGATGAGGCGCCTCTCACCCGGCTCGTCGAGGCCGGCGTCGAGAGCGACCGGCTGCTCCGCGGCGGGATCGATCACCGTCAAGGCCACTGTGAAGAGCGGTTGGCTGTCTTCCTCGGAGAGGCGCCTGTCGATGCTCACGCGGGAGGGCTCGCTGGCACGCTCGGAATCGTGACTCGCCAGGGCCTCGCTCAGCTTGCCGAGAGAAGGATGGTCCGAGGCGAGCACGAGGTCGACGCGGAGGCCGAGACTGGAGACGACTGCTGCCAGCTCCACCGCGGCTCGAGCGGCTCTTAGGTCACCGGCGAGGGTGACGACGATGAGGTCGAGCCCGGCGAGCTGTGAGAGGTCGTCAGGCGGGTCGGTCGCGGCTTCGACGGCTGCGCCGTCCTCGCTCCTGGCGCGGTCGGCGGCGCAGAGCTCCCTTACCACTCTCGCGTACGCCGCCAACGCAGAGACGTTCGGTCTCCAGTCGTCGAGCAACTTGGCCCAGTCCGCGCTCGTTCGCTTCGAGGGGTAGACCGAGCCGAGCACAGAGACACCGAGGGCGTTCGCTATGTCGTCTCGCCGGCGCAGGCGACGATCGCGCTTGTTGAGAACGATGAGCAGGGCCGTGCCGGCGAGGAGCGCCCCAAGGATCCCGAAGCCGATGAG
>JASHRK010000230.1 GCA_030037405.1 Acidimicrobiales bacterium
GACAGCTACTCGTTCACCGCCGCCACCTCTGATGACGGCAACGAGTACGAGGCCGTCTTCACGAACTCTGTCGGCTCGGCGACGACGAGCGCGGCGACCCTGACCGTCGACGTAGCTTCCGTCCAGTCGACGAACTGGTCCGGCTACGCCGACACCGGCTCACCGTTCACGACGGTGAGCGGCGACTGGACTGTGCCGACAGTCACATGCTCCTCTGGCACCACCTATTCCGCGCAATGGATCGGCATCGACGGCTACAGCTCCGCTACCGTCGAGCAGGACGGCACAGAAGCCGACTGCGACGATGGCGAAGCCTCCTACGGCGCCTGGTACGAGATGTACGGGGACGACGCAGTGAACGACGGGGACGAGGTGGCGCTCAGCTCCTCGAAATACCCGGTTTCCCCCGGCAACTCGATGAGCGCCTCGGTCAGCGTCTCGGGTGACACCTGGACGCTCGAGATCGCCGACGCGACGAACGACTGGTCGTACTCCGTCAACATCACCTTCTCGGGCGCCGACGAGTCCTCGGCGGAGTGGATCGTGGAGCGCCCCGAGGTTGGAAGCCGCCTGACCAACCTCGCGGACTTCGGCACCGTGACCATGACGGACGCCGCCGCGACACTGGACGGTACGAGCGGGACGATCTCGGCCTTCTCCTACGAGGCGATAGAGATGGTCAGCAACAATGGCGACGACACGCTCGCCGTTCCAGGCGCTCTGAGCGACTCCGGCACGGAGTTCACCGACACCTGGGAGGCGAGCTCCTAAGACGTAGCGAGCTCACCCGCACCCGCAACGCGCCGGCCGCAGGCTTGCTCGGCACTTCGGCTCACTCCTGCTTCTGCTGTGTCTCCGAAGGGCTGGCGAAGGCCCACCGGCCCCGTCCTCTCGCCTTGGCGTCGTGCAGGGCACGGTAGGCGTGGGCGAGGACGACGTCGCTCGGGGTTCTCGCCGGGAGCCCGTGGGCGATCCCGACGCAGGCGCCGACGTCGACGCTCGTGCCGTCGCCCACGAAGAGAGGGTGGCCGAGCTGGCTGACGATGCGGTCGCCAATCGCGGCGAGCTGGTCTGTCGAGACTTCGCCGTCGCAGAGGACGGCGAACTCGTCACCGCCGACGCGGGCGATCTCGTCCGAGGGACGCATGACCGAGGCGAGACGCCTGGCGGCGACGCGGAGGACGGCATCGCCGGCAAGGTGCCCGAACGACTCGTTGACATGTTTGAAACCGTCGATGTCGACGAAGAGGACCGCAGGTTGCTCGCCGCGTGCGATCTTGGCGTCGAGCGCTTCGAGGTAACCCCGCCTGTTCACGAGCCCGGTAAGAGTGTCCTTTTCAGAGGCGTCTGGCGCAGCCGCCCCCGCGTGGGCGTGGGACATGGCGAGCGACGCGACGACGACGGCGCGGTCGATGGCGAGCTGAGCATTGACCGGCGGCGGTCCGGAGACGGCACGCCAGACAACCAGGCAGGAATCCGCTCTCCCGTCGGCCCCCCGCTGCACGGCGTAGCAGGAGACCGCCGTGTGGCCGGATCTCTGCGCCGCCTCGCGAAGCTCGGGCGGAAGGTCCACCCGCTCGTGGAACACCTTCGAGCTCTCGCTGGAGAAGACCTCGTCCCACGGGCCAGGTCCCGGCGGCCCGGGAACCCAGTCGAGATCGGGCACACGACTCGCGACCCCGCGGTCTCCGTCCGCGATGACGAAGTAGCTCTCGGCTCCCACGGGCGGGTGGCGCAGCGACTGGGCGAGCGAGCCGAGGGTCTCCTCCAGCGCAGAGCCGGCGACGATTCCCATGAGGATCCGGTCGAGGCGGTCGTAGGAGCTCTCCGGGAGCAACAACAGCACCAGGCCGCGGATGTCGCGCTCTCCCAGCCGGTTCAAGACCCAGACCTGCAGCACCCGGGTGACGTCCTCCGACTCGCGATAGCGAACGGGCGCCGGACCCACGATCTCGCCCTCGGGACGCTCAGAGGCCGCGACGAGAAGCCGCCGCATCACCTCGTGCTCGGAGGCATCGATGCAATCGGAGAGGCGCCGTCCGACAAGCTCGTCCGCCCGGCGGGCTCGTGGCCCACCGATGTTGGAAGAGGCGTGGAGGATGGTCTCGTCGCGACCCACGACCAACAAGAGAGCGGGCAGGTTCGTGAGCAGCTTCTCCGATACTGCGAAGAGCCCCCCTGCGGGCCGTTTCGCGCCGAATGGCATAAGACGGGAGCGTAGCCGGCCCTCACCACTACACTCGCCCCGCGTGAGCACCCCGGCCGAACCGACCTACGGGTGCCGCGCCGGCGACCCCGTCACGATCGTCGGGCTCGTCTTCGAGACTGCCAGCGGCCTGAAGCGGTTGGCTGGCTCGCGCATAGAGCAGGACAACAACCTCCCGCCTCAGAGCCTCGAGGTGCTGGTTCGACTCGCCCGCTCGCCCGGATCGCGCCTGCGCATGAGCGATCTCGCCGCCCAGACGGCCCTCTCGCCGAGCGGGCTCACCCGTGCGATAGACCGGCTGGAGGAAGCGGGCCTCGTCTGCCGGCAAGCCTGCGAAGAGGACAGGCGCGGTTCCTTCGCCCTTCTCACCAAGTCCGGTGCGGCACGCATGGACACAGTGCTCAGGTGTCACCAAGAGCAGCTCGAGTCGCTCCTGGCGGCGACGCTCACGGGTAACGAGCAGGACCAGCTGGCAGCGCTCTTGCGCCGCCTCCGGGACAGTGTGAACCCCGACGCCGCCAGGGTCTCGGAGCTACCAGAGCGCCGCTAGCCTGCGGCAGGTGAACCTGCCTGGCACGCTCGACAGCTTCGGCGCGAGAGCGACCCTCGAGGTCGGTGAGGACAGCTACGAGATAAGCCGCCTCGACTCCGTCTCCGCTCTCTGCGACCTCTCGCGGGTCCCCTATTCGATCAAGCTCCTCATCGAGAACCTCCTGAGGCACGAGGACGGCACGCACGTGACGGCCAGCACGATCGAAGGCATCGCACGAGACGCCGGGAGAGGTCCGTCTCCACAGGGTGCCAGCACCGCTCGCGAGCCACGAGAGATCGCTTTCTCCCCGGCTCGGATCCTCCTGCAGGACTTCACGGGGGTTCCTTGCGTCGTCGACCTCGCTGCCATGCGAGACGCCGTCGAGACCCTCGGCGGGAAGGCAGACCGGATCAACCCGCGCGTTCCCGTCGACCTCGTGATCGACCACTCTGTCGTGGCCGACTCGTACGCGAGGCGAGACGCGCTCGCTATCAACACAGCCCTCGAGTACCAGCGCAACGGCGAGCGCTACAAGCTTCTTCGGTGGGGCCAGCAGGCCTTCAGCGACCTTCGCGTCGTCCCGCCCGGCACCGGGATCTGCCACCAGGTAAATCTCGAATACTTGAGCCGCGTCGTCTTCACCGACTCCGCCGGCCGCGCATACCCCGACACCGTCGTCGGGACCGACTCGCACACTCCCATGGTGAACGGTCTCGGCGTCCTTGCCTGGGGGGTCGGCGGCATCGAGGCGGAGGCGGCCATGCTCGGTCAGCCCCTGTCGATGCTCGTCCCCCGAGTCGTCGGGCTCCGACTCCACGGCTCGCTGCGCGAAGGGGCAACTGCGACCGACCTCGTCCTCACCATCGCCGAGCTCCTCCGCCGCCACGGGGTCGTGGACAAGTTCGTCGAGTGCTACGGCCCCGGTGTCGCAGGAGTCCCTCTCGAGAACCGAGCGACGATCGGCAACATGTCTCCGGAGTACGGCTCCACGGTGACCATCTTTCCCATCGACGGCGAGACGCTCCGCTACCTCGAGCTGACGGGCCGGCCCCGTGAGCTCGTCGCCCTCGTCGAGGCCTACGCCAAAGAACAGGGGCTGTGGCACGACCCGGACGCCCGCGCCTCCTACGACGAGGACCTCGAGCTCGACCTCTCCAGCGTGGAGCCGAGCCTGGCCGGACCGGCGCGGCCCCAGGACCGTGTCCCCCTCGCCAAGGCGCGTGAGAGCTACCT
>JASHRK010000231.1 GCA_030037405.1 Acidimicrobiales bacterium
ATCGACACCGGCCCCCCCACGATGGCATCCGTCGAAGCGCGCCCCGCTGCGTCCCCGCGGCATCTGGCACGGTCGAACGGCCGCACGATCACAGTTCGTGGGGCGGCGGCACCCGAGAGCTCGGAGGGCAGCGACGTCTACGTGGGCACGCACACCGAGGCAGGTCGCCGGGCGACACTCCTCGTGTCCACGAGAGCGCTCTCCAAGCAGTACCGGGACCGGATCGTTACGGGGAGGGTCGTGGTCTACCTGCTCGTCCTCGCCTGTCTCCTCGGCGGTCTCGTCACCACCGTGGCGTGGTTCCAGCGCTCGTCCTTCTTCGTCGGCCTCGACGGCGCACGGGTGAGCATCTACCAGGGGCGGCCGGGAGGGATCCTCTGGTTCGCCCCGCAGCTGCTCGAGACGAGCTCCCTCACGACGCGAGAGCTCCTCCCGAACTCTGTCTCCGAGGTGCGAGGCGGGATCGACGAGTCCTCCTACGCGGCGGCCCGCCAGGAGCTCTCCGACCTGACGAGGCTTGCGAGCGAGCTCGGTCTCCATGCCGGAGCCGCCAAGAGCACGTCCCGAACGGCTCCCACGGCCCGAACGGCCCGAACGGCCGAGACGCCTGGCGAGGCGAGCGCCACGACCACGCCGGGCTCGCCCTCCTCGGCACCAGCGTCCCCCGGTACCTCGGCACCATGAACCCGAGGATCCGCATCGTCGGCGTCGTCTTGCTCGCCTGTTTCGTCCTTCTGTTCGTTCAACTGAACAACATCCAGGTGCGCGAGTCGAGCGCCCTCTCGAAGAACCCGCTCGCCGAGACGGGGAAGGTGAGCTCGATATACCTGCCCCGCGGCGCCATCCTGAGCGCCAACGACGAGATCCTCGCTTACTCGAAGAAGGTCCACGGAGTCGAGCGGAGGTTCTACCCGGCGGCCACGGCGGTCGATTTCGGGCAGCTCACCGGGTACGTCGACACCGTCCAGGACGCCGTCGACTACGGGATCGAGGCCGAGTACAACTCCTATCTCAGCCAGCACGAGACGCCCGCGAGCTCGCTCGGCCAGCTCCTCACCCAGCACGAGGGGACAGACGACGTCGTGCTGACCGTCCCGACGTCGCTGCAGGAGGACGCGGCCTCTATCCTGAGCGGGCACCGAGGAGCAGAGATCGTCGCCCTCGATCCAAGAGACGGCGACATCCTCGCCATGTACGGGAACCCCA
Source organism: Acidimicrobiales bacterium (assembly GCA_030037405.1). Classification (GTDB taxonomy): domain Bacteria; phylum Actinomycetota; class Acidimicrobiia; order Acidimicrobiales; family Bog-793; genus JOPF099. Next base: position 1,207 of record JASHRK010000231.1, read on the forward strand.
GCTACGACCCGAACGCCCTCGCCTCCTTGGACTTGAAGGAGGTGAAACAGGCCTACAAGGACCTTTCTCGCGCCTACCCGGAGCCCTTCATAACGACGCCGAGCGCCGTTCCCCACCCGCCAGGCTCGACCTTCAAGGTGATCGACACGACTGCGGTGCTCGACCACGACCCGTCACTGGCGCTCGAGGACTGGCCGTACGTGTCAGAGATAACCCTGCCGGACTCCTCCAGCCCGTTCCACAACTATGCCTACGAGACCTGTGGTGGCGTCCTCTCGCAGATCCTCGCCGTCTCGTGCGACACCGCCTTCGCCCAGGTGGGCCTCGCCCTCGGGGCTCACAGAGTCGTAAGCGAGGCAGAGTCCTTCGGGTGGTGCGAGGGGAGCGCCGGCGTCTGCGCGAGGGGCGGGAGCAGGCCGCCGCTCGACCTGCCTGCCTCCGAGGTCTCGGGGGCATCGATCGCGCCCGAGAGCGAGCTTGCCGCCAACCCTCCTTACCTCGCCTACTCGGCGATAGGCCAGTACGAGGACGACGCGAGCGCTCTGTCCATGGCGCTCGTCGCCGCCGGGATCGCGGACAACGGCAAGATCATGGCCCCCCACCTCATGAGCAAGATCATCGGTGCGGACGGGAACGTCGTCGTCCGGTACAAGCCGCACGTGTGGAAGCATCCGACCTCGGCGGCGACAGCTGCCAAGGTGCGAGAGCTGATGCTCGGCGTCACCGAAGACTCGGACGGGACGGCCGCCGGCGTGTTCACGAACCTCCTCGACGAGGGGATCCAGGTGGCGGCAAAGACCGGCACCGCCGAGGCGGTCAACTCCTCGAGCATCCTCGACTGCGCCACCGACGACTGGCTGATCGCGATGGCGCCGGCAGGGCCCGGGCAGGTGCCGAAGGCGGTCGTGGCAGCCGAGGTTCCGACTCCGAACGGGTCGTACGCCTGCGACGAGGCCACCGGGGCCACCGTCGCAGGACCTCTCGTGGACCAGATGCTCACCGACGTTCTTGCCGCGGGCCGGTAATAGGCTGCACCGGTCATGACTTCGACACCTCCGTCGAGCTCAGGAGACGACAGGGCCCGCATCTACAACGGTCGCTACGAGCTCACGCGGCGGATCGCGCGAGGCGGGACGGCGCAGGTGTACCTTGCTCGCGACCTCCTCCTCGATCGCCCGGTCGCCCTGAAGGTCCTCTTCCCGGAGCTCTCGACCGACCCGACGTTCGTCGAGCGGTTCCGACGTGAGGCGCAGGCGGCCGCCAACCTGTCTCACCAGAACATCGTCCCCGTGTTCGACTGGGGCGAGTCCGAGAGGACCTACTTCATCGTGATGGAGTACGTCGACGGAGAGCCTCTCTCGGCGATCATCCGAGGGCAGGCACCGTTGCCGCCGGCGCGTGCCGCCGGGATCGCCGCCGACATAGCAAAGGCGCTCAGCTACGCCCATCGCCACGGTGTCGTACACCGTGACATCAAGCCGGGCAACGTCCTTCTCACCCGTGACGGGCAGGTGAAGGTGACCGACTTCGGCATCGCCCGTGCCGTCGACACCGACGACAGCGTCACGCAGACCGGGCTCGTGATGGGAACGGCCACCTACTTCTCGCCGGAGCAGGCACAGGGCCTTGGCGTGGACGGCCGGAGCGACGTCTACGCCCTCGGCGTCGTGCTCTACGAGATGGTCACTGCTCGTCCGCCCTTCTCGGCGGACACCCCGGTGGCGATCGCCTACAAGCACGTCTCCGAGTTCGCCGTCCGTCCACGGGAGCTCGAGCCGCGGGTGCCCGAGGCGCTGGAAGCGATCATCCTCCACGCGATGGCGAAGCAGCCGGCGGACCGCTACCCGACGGCTGAAGACCTCTATGCCGACCTGCAGCGCTACGCCCAGGGAGCTCCGGTGCTGGCGGCGGCGAGCACGAGCTTCGGCGCCACGCAGGTGATGGCGACGAGCCGGCTCACCGGCAGCTCGACCGCCGTGCTCCCGGCCGGTGCATCGGCACCCTCGGCCGGCGGCGTGCCTCCAGGAGGTGGGGCGCCTCCGCCGAGGAAGAGCGAGGCGCTCGGGCAGGGCGCCGATGGAGGGGCGGGGGCGAGGCAGCTGCCGAAGCGGCGTTGGGCCGGGTGGTCGGCGGCGGGCGTTATCCTCGCCGTGCTCTTGGGGTTCCTCGTCTACACAGGCGGGCGAACGCTCGGGTACTTCGGGGCGGCCGGCTACTTCCACATGCCCGACGTCCACACCGAGATGGTCGGCAAGGCGGTGAAGCAGCTCGAGCACAGGGGTCTTCACGTGCGAAAGAGCGGCCGCTACGACCAGGCGCAGCGGGACACGGTGCTCACGCAGTCGCCTCCACCGGACAGCCTCGTGCGCCATGGCGACATAGTCACCCTCGTCTACTCGAGGGGCCTCCGGCTCGTGAACGTGCCCGCCGTGATCGAGGAGCAGTACCAGCTGGCTGAGAGACAGCTGCGCGCCCGAGGGCTCGTGCCCGACGTCGTGGAAGAGCCGCCGAGCGAGGCAGGAGAGACGGTTGGTCTCGTCACGAACACCGACCCGGCTCCGAACACGGCTGTCTCCCCGGGGACGACGGTCAAGCTCTACGTCGTCCATGGGGCCCTCCTCGTTGCCGTCCCGTCCGTCGTCGGTTACGGACTTCCAAGAGCGGAGACGGCGATCAGGAATGCTCTCCTGGACGTCGGCGACATCACCTACGCACCTTCCGGCACCGTGCGAAAGGGCCTTGTCGCCGGCACCTCACCCGCGGCCGGCGTGAAGGAGGCAGAGGGCTCGTACGTGGCGATCGTCCTCTCGGCGGGGCCCCCCGTGACCGTCCCCGGCGTGGAGGGGATGACGCAACAGCAAGCGGAGGCGACGCTCAGGCACGCCGGCCTCACATACAGCGTGAGGTTCACCTCGAGCCCCGAGTTCACGCCCGGGTACGTAGTCGATCAGAGCCCTTCGTCGGGTACTCAGGCGAGTGCCGGGACGAGCGTGACAATCGTCGTCGACGAAGCTCGGACCACCACCACGACGACGACCACGACCCCGCCCCCGACCTCGTCCACGACGACGACGTCGTCCACGACCACCACCACCACGACGACGACGACCCCGCCGCCGTCCTCTACCTCCCCTTAGCCGTAGCGCCCGTACCAGCTCTCGCCGCCATGGCGAGGAAGTTGGCCAGCAACAGCTTCCCTGCCTCGCCCGTCAGTATGGACTCGGGATGGAACTGCACTCCCTCGATAGGGAGCTCCCTGTGCCGGATGCCCATGATGAGGCCGTTCGGGGTCCTCGCCGTCACCTCGAGCACTGCCGGCAAGCTGCTCTCCTCGACGACGAGGGAGTGGTAGCGCGTCGCCATCAGCGGGTTGGGGAGGCCGGCGAAGACGCCCTTGCCGTCGTGCGCGACTGGGGAGGACTTGCCGTGCACGATCTCGCTCGCACCCACTATCTCGCCCCCGAACACCGAGGCGATGCACTGGTGCCCGAGGCAGACGCCGAGCACCGGCACCCCTGAGGCGCCGGCGGCGGCGATCACCTCGTTACTGATCCCAGCGCCCTCGGGCCTGCCCGGCCCGGGCGAGACGACGACGGCATCCGGGTGAAGGTCCAAGACCGCCTCCAGGCCGAGCTCGTCGTGGCGCACGACGGTTGGGAGTGATCCGAGCTCGCCCAGGTATTGGTAGAGGTTGTAGACGAAGCTGTCGTAGTTGTCGACGATGAGGACGTGCGGCCCCATGGCGGCGACCATACCTCCCGCGATGAGTATCCTGCGGGCGTGGCACCGAGACAACGCTCGCAGGGACGGGCCACCGCGCCTGCCAAGCAGTCCCAGGGTGGCCGGTACACGCCGCCGATCCCCCGCCAACAGCGCCACAGCCCGAGATGGTTCCCCTTCGTGATCGTCGGGCTCCTCGTGCTCGGCATCCTCGTGATCATCGGAAACTACGCCGGGCTCGCGCCGGGGGGCACGAGCAACTGGTACCTCCTCTTCGGGATCGCCTGCATCGTGGTTGGTCTCGTGATGGCGACCTTCTACCACTGACCTCGCAGGAAGGATCAGCCGAGCCGCTCGACGACGAGCGCGTTGGCGAGCCCTCCGCCTTCGCACATCGTCTGCAGGCCGTAGCGGCCTCCCGTTCGCTCCAGCTCGTTCAAGAGCGTCGCCGTCAGCTTCGTTCCCGAGGCGCCGAGCGGGTGACCGAGAGCGATGGCGCCGCCGTTCACGTTCACCCGGTCGCTGTCGGGGTGGATCTCCTTCTCCCAGGCGAGGACGACCGAGGCGAACGCCTCGTTGATCTCCACGAGGTCGATCTCCTCGATCGTGAGCTTTGCCCGCTCGAGAACTTTCTGGGTCGCCGGGATCGGCCCGGTGAGCATAGTCACCGGGTCGACTCCTACTACCGAGAAGGCGACGAGACGTGCTCGCGGTCGCAGTCGGAGCTCGCTCGCTCGCTCCTCGCTCATCACGAGCACGGCCGAAGCGCCGTCGGAGATCTGCGAGGAGTTACCCGCAGTGATCTTTCCTCCCTCTTTGAAGGCGGGTTTGAGCGAGGCGAGCGTCTCAACGGTCGTGCCCGGGCGGAGCCCTTCGTCGGTGGTGACGACCTCCCCGGTGGCGTTACCTTCACCGTCTCTCACCTCGACGGCGACGATCTCGTTGGCAAAACGTCCCTCCGTCGCGGCCCGCAGCCCGTACTGCTGGCTTCGGGCGCCGTAGGCGTCGAGGTCCTCCCTGCTGAGCCCCCAACTGTCGGCCACCATCTCGGCCGAGATCCCCTGGGGGACGAGCCCGCCGACGTCCTTGTAGCGCGCCATGACGGCCGGGCCAAAGGGAAAGCCGACGCCTTGTCCGATCGAGGCGCCCATCGGCACCCTCGTCATGCACTCGACCCCGCCAGCGACGGCCACGTCGTAGGCGCCGGCAGCCACGCCCTGGGCGACGAAGTGGAGCGCCTGCTGGGAGGAGCCGCACTGCCGGTCTACGGTCGTCGCCGGCACGGACTCTGGCCAGCCAGCGGCTAGCACGGCGTTGCGGCCGATGTTCACGGCCTGGTCGCCGACCTGCATGACACAGCCCATGACGACGTCGTCGACGAGGGCGGGATCGAGATCGTTCCGCTCCGCCAGCGCCTTCAGGGTGAGAGCGGCGAGGTCGGCCGGATGCCACCCGGAGAGCTTCCCGTTCCGCTTGCCTCCAGGGGTCCGAAGGGCGTCGACGATCACTGCGCTCGGCATGGGACCGGGGCCTTCTCCTCCTGCTTCGCTCCCCGTCGTGTGGCGTGAGCTACAGGTCGACCCTAGCGCGGCCTCGAGCACGGAAGAGAGCGACGGGGACGCTCCTAGAGCGGGCAGGCGACGGGCGCATACGGCGGGTCGCGAGGGCGACGTCACACGGCGGGAGCGAAGCGGCCACCGACGGCGCCGGCGGCGGCTGCGGCAGCATCCGCCAGGGCGAGGTCGACGAGCTTCCCGAAGCTCAGCCGATCGCCTCCGCAAACGCCGATCTCGCGGGCAGGGACGCCGGCGGCTCGGGCGGCGGCGAGCAGCGCCCCTGGCTCCGTGGTCGCCACGACGACGCGGCTGGGTGCCTCGCTGAAGAGCTGGGCCGGCGTGAGGGCCGCCTCCTCGCCCATGCGGGCGCCCACCCCGGAGGCGAGGCAGAGCTCAGCTACCGCCGTCGCGAGACCGCCGTCGGACACGTCGTGGAGCCCGACGATCCCGAGCTCTTCGGCCCGAAGGAGTGGGAGCGACCTCACGAGCTCGCAGAGCTCGGCGTGGGCGGCGAGGTCGAGGTCGGGAAGGGGGCCGCCGGGCTCCCCCAGCACCTGCCGGCACCATCTCGAACCACCGAGGGCGGCCCCGGAGGGGGGGAGGACCCCCAGCAGCACGAGCACGGCACCGGTTGCGACGGCTATCCCGCGGGGGCGTTCGAGGAGGGCGTCGATGAGCCCGACGGCACCGATGACGGGCGTCGGGTCGATGTCGACGCCGTCGCTCTCGTTGTAGAGCGAGACGTTGCCGCCGACGACAGGAAGCTCGAAGGCCCTGCACGCCTCGGCCAGGCCGTCGACGGTCTCCGAGAGCTGCCACATGACCTCTGCGTGCTCGGGATTGCCGAAGTTGAGGCAGTCGACGGCGGCGACGGGTCGCGCCCCGGCGCAGGCGAGGTTGAGCACCGCCTCGGCAACGGTGGCAGCGGCGCCGGCGTGAGGGTCGACGGCGCACCAACCTGGGTTGGCGTCCGTCGTGAGGGCAAGGCCCTTTCCCCGCCATGCCGTGCCGGGCGCCGCCAGCCGCAGGACCGTCGCATCGGCGGCGCCCGGCCGGAGCACGGTATTCAAGAAGAGCTGGTGGTCGTACTGCCGCCAGACGAAGGAAGGGTCGCACACGAGGGCGCAAAGCTGCGAGCCGAGATCGGCTGGCCAGCCCGCCCCGGGACGGCCCGAAGGGTCCTGGGCGGCGAGGGCCCGAGGGCCGGCGGCGAGGCGGGCAGCCCGGTCCGCCGCTGGGGCGGCGGGCCGGCGGTACGAGGGAGCCTCCTCGGTGAGGGACCGGGCGGGGACGTCGGCGAGAACCTCGCCACCGTCCCGATCTCTCACGACGAGCCGGCCGCCGCCGCCCGGGCCGGGCGGGCGGGCCTTCACCACCTGCCCGATCACTGCGGCTCGCACCTCGTGGGTCTCGCAGGTCTCGAGCACCCTTTGAAGCGACGTCCTCTCCACGATGGCGAGCATCCGCTCCTGGCTCTCGCTCGTCATGATCTCGATCGGCGACATGCCAAGCTGACGGCACGGTACGGCGGACACGTCGAGCTCCATGCCGAGGCCTGCTCGCGCCGCCGTCTCGCTTGCCGCGCAACTGAGGCCGGCACCGCCTAGGTCCTGGATGCCAACTACGAGTCCCTTGTCGAGAAGATCGAGGGTGGCTTCGATGAGGCGTTTCTCCTCGAATGGATCGCCGACTTGAACGCTCGGTCGCTTCGCTGCGTCCGCCCCCTCGCCGCTCGAGAGACCCTGAGAGGCGAGCACGCTGACCCCTCCGATGCCGTCTCGCCCCGTGAGCGACCCGAGGAGCACGACGAGGTTGCCGACCCCTGAGGCCCGCCCGAGCACGAGCCGATCGACGGGCAGGATGCCGAGGCAGAACACGTTCACGAGAGGGTTGCCGCCATAGCTCCGAGAGAAGGTGAGCTGCCCACCGACTGTCGGGACACCAACTGCGTTGCCGTAAGCGGAGATGCCGCGCACCACCCCGTCGAAGATGTAGTGGCTCTTCTCGTCGCCGAGCTCTCCGAAGAACAACGGGTCCATGAGGGCAATGGGGCGGGCACCCATTGTGAACACGTCCCGGAGGATTCCTCCGACACCGGTCGCCGCACCCTGGAAAGGCTCCACCGCAGAGGGGTGGTTGTGGCTCTCGATGCGAAGGGCTATCGCCATGCCGTCGCCGACGTCGACTACCCCGGCGTTCTCACCGGGCCCGACGAGCACATCGGGACCCTCTGAAGGCAATCTCCGCAAATGAACTCGGGACGATTTATAAGAGCAGTGCTCGCTCCACATCACCGAATACATTGCGAGCTCGAGCAGGTTCGGCTCCCGCCCGAGAGCGGCAACGACGAGATCGAGCTCCTCGTCCGAGAGACCGAGTGACCGGTGCGGTAGTGTCGCCTCTTCGTTCTTCACCGGTATCCCCTCTTGTCAGGCGCAGCGTCTCGTCCCCGTTCGTTCAGGTATGTGTCGGTGGCTTGCAATCTTCTCCAATTGCGTGAAAGATAGTGGGATGCCTCCACGTAAAAGAGCCTCAAAGTCAACTCTGTCGAGCGAGCACAAGGATGCTCTTGCTGCTGGGCGTCGACAAGGTCACGTGGTCCGCCGTTACCTTGTCGCTCTCGACCAGCACAAGCCGCGCCGTGGCCGGCAAGTGAGCGCCGAATCCCTCGAGGACCGACTTGCCCAAGTCGCGGAGCGCGTTTCCGAGGCGGATCCCTTGCAGCGAGTCCATCTGATCCAAGAGCGACGCAACCTCGAGCTGCGACTCGCCAATAGAGGGACGGAGTCCGAAGACGACCTGCCCGCCCTCGAGAAGGAGTTCGTGGCGGTCGCCGCCGAGTACGGGGAGCGCAAGGGTATCGACTATGCCACCTGGCGCGAGGCGGGCGTGCCGGCTGACGTGCTGCAGCGCGCAGGGATCCACTGGAGTCGGCGGGGCTAGCTGCTCGAAGCGACGCGGTCGTTCTTTGCGAGCGACCCGAGGAGCTTGAGACCGTCCAGGGAACCGAGCAGGACGTCGCTCGCTCGTTCGGGATGAGGCATGATCCCGACGACGTTTCCTCGCTTGTTGCAGATGGCGGCGATGTCTCCGTCGGACCCGTTGGGATTGTCCAGATAGGTCAGGACGATCTGATCCTCCGCGGCGAGCCTGCGCAGCGTCTCCGCGTCACAGGTGAAATTGCCCTCGTTGTGATTGATCGGAAGCTCGAGAAGCTCGCCCGCCCTGCAGCCGGCTGTGAGCACCGTGCGCGTCGTGACGACGCGGCAACGCACGGGTTGGCACAGGAAACGAAGGCCCTCGTTCCTCCTGAGGGCACCGGGCAGCAGGCCCGCCTCGGTCAGCACTTGGAATCCGTTGCAGATCCCGACGACCGGGGCTCCCTCGCGCGCAAGGGCGGCGACGGCGTCCATTGCAGGCGAGAACCGGGCGATGGCGCCTGGCCGCAGGTAGTCGCCGTGGGCGAAGCCACCGGGAAGAACGACGCCGTCGACGTCGCCTAGGTGGGTCTCGCGATGCGAGACCAACGTTGCCTCGATACCGGCATTTCCAAGCGCCATTACAACGTCGTGCTCGCAGTTGGTGCCGGGAAAGACGACGACGGCAAGCTTCGTCAATGGCCCGCCCCTTCGTTGCTTACGGCCCTGTCATAACCCAAGGTCGCTCCCTTGTCTCCTGTCTCCCAAGGCTGCGACGGAGACGTCCGCCTGCTCGATGACCGGGTTGGCCAGGAGGCGCCGGCACATCTCGACGGCCCTCTCCTCTGCCCTCTCGGCGTCGTCGGCGTCCATCTCGAAGCGCACGACCTTTCCGAGCCTCACGTGCCTCACGCCCTCGAAGCCGAGCGCCGGGAGTGCTCGCTCGATCGTCTCGCCCTCAGGATCGGCGATCCCCTCGAGTGGGCTCACCTCGACGTGAACGGCGAACCTCACGGTGGTGGTGCCTCCGGCCCGAACCAGTTGGCGAGCTCGAGGCCGCTCAGGCGCTCGTAGGCGTCGACGTAGCGCTCTCGCGTGGCCGCCACCACCTCGGCGGGAAGGGCAGGCGCCGGCGGGTTCTTGTCCCAGCCGGTCGCTTCGGCGAAGTCCCGCACCGGCTGCTTGTCGAAGGAGGGCGGGGTCGCACCCGGCTTCCAGGCGTCGACCGGCCAGAAACGGGAGGAGTCGGGCGTCAGTATCTCGTCGCAGATCGTGAGCTCTCCCTCGACGAGACCGAGCTCGAACTTGGTATCGGCTATGACGATGCCGCGCTCTAGGGCGAGCGACGACGCCCGCTCGTAGGCGTCGAGGCAGACCTGTCTTGCTCGAGCGGCAACCGAGGCTCCGACCGTCTCAGCCGCCTGCTCGAACGAGATGTTCTCGTCGTGGCCCTCGGTCGCCTTGGTCGAGGGTGTGAACACCGGCTCCGGGAGCTTCTCGGACTCGCGGAGCCCGCTCGGGAGGCGGGTGCCGTGCATCGTGCCGAGCCTCTGGTACTCCTTCCACGCCGAGCCGGCGAGGTAGCCGCGCACGATGCACTCGATCGGGAGCATCTCGGCGCGGCGGACGAGCATGGAACGTCCCGCCACCTCGGCCCAGTCGCCGGCGCCCACCGGGAAGCGGGCCGGGAAGCGGGCCGGGTCGGCCGTGACGAGGTGGGTAGGAGCGAGGTCGGCGAGCTCGTCGCTCCAGAAAGCAGTCATCGCCGTCAGCACCCGCCCCTTGTCCGGGACGGGCTCGGCGAAGACGACGTCGAATGCCGAGATCCGGTCGGAGGCCACCATCATGAGAAGGCCGCCGCCGGCGTCGTATATGTCCCGCACCTTGCCTGAGTAGAGGTGAGGGAGGGTCATGTCTCCGCCTCCTTGAGCGCTTCGACGGTGAGCCTGGCGTTGGCAAGGGCGTGCTCCAGCGAGAAGACCCTCTCGAGCTCGTGGGCACCGAGCCTCTCGGAGACCGCTTCGTCCTTCTCCACCACCTCGCGAAGGTTCCTCCTCTCCTCATAGGCGCGTCTCGCGGCACTTTGCACGACGCGGTAGGCGGTGTCTCGCGAGAGCCCGGAGGAGACGAGCGCCAACAGCAAGGCCTGGGAGAAGACGAGCCCGTAAGAGCCGTCGAGCAGGTTGGCCAGCATGCGGTCGGCCCGAACCACGAGACGGGCGACGAGGTCGTCCGCCTTGCGCAGGGCGTAGTAGGTGACGAGGCTCGCGTCGGGAAGAGCTATCCGTTCGGCGGAGCTGTGGGAGATGTCTCGCTCGTGCCAGAGGGCGACGTCCTCGAGACCGGTGAGGGCATACCCGCGAAGGACCCGGGCGAGTCCGCAGAGGCGCTCCGCGGTGATCGGGTTGCGCTTGTGGGGCATGGCGGAGGAGCCCTTCTGGGCGGTGGCGAAAGCCTCTTCCACCTCGGCGACCTCCGAGCGTTGGAGATGGCGCACCTCGAGGGCGATCGCCTCGAGCGTGGCCCCGATCGAGGCGCAGGCGTAGAGGTACTCGGCATGGCGGTCTCTCGCCACTATCTGGCTGGCCGGGACGGGCCGGAGCCCGAGCGCCTCGCATACCCGTCTCTCCACCCCGGGATCGACGTTCGAGTACGTCCCGACCGCGCCTGACAGCTTGCCGACTGCGATGCCGTCTCGCGCCCGCTTCAGCCGTTGGCGGTCCCTCTCCGCCTGGAGGCAGTAGAGAGCCAGCTTGTTGCCGAAGGTCGTCGGTTCGGCGTGCATGCCGTGCGTCCGCCCGAGCATTGGCGTGCCGGCGTGCTCGAGCGCTCGGCGCCGGAGGGTGGCGACGAGGCTGTCGAGGGCCTCCAGCATGAGGTCGGCCGCCTTCGCGAGGGTGGCGCACAAGGCGGTGTCGACGACGTCGGAGGAGGTGAGCCCGTGGTGTATCCACTGGTTCTCCGGCGCTCCGATCGCCTCCTGGACGACGTCTACGAAGGCGGCGACGTCGTGGTCGGTCGCCTTCTCTCGCTCGGCCACGGCCTCGACGAAGGCATCGTCGACGAGCGGTGCCCGCGCCCGGCAGGAAGACGCGTCGGAGGCGGGGACGATGCCGAGCTCCGCCGCCGCCTCGACGGCGAGAAGCTCGATCTCGAGCCAGAGGGCAAAGCGCGCCCTGTCGGAGAAGATCTCACCCATCGCCGGGAGCACGTAGCGAGGGATCACCGGCTCACCCCGTTCACCCCGTTCACCCCGGTCTCGACGGCTCTGGCGGCAAGGCGGCTACGTCTGTCCGCACCTGCATGCCGTCGAAGTGGACGGCGGCCACGGCCTCGTAGGCGCGAGCCCGCGCCGAGGCGAGGTCCGTGCCGAGAGCGCTCACGCACAGCACGCGGCCACCGGCCGTCCGCAGGGCCCCCTCCTCGTCTCTACGGGTACCGGCGTGGAAGACGGACACATGATCGAGGGTACCCGCGCCGTCCAGCCCGGTGATGAGATGCCCGGTGACCGGGGCCTCAGGGTAGCCGGGGGAGGCGGCCACGACGCAGACGGCGCTCCCGGGAGAGCTGCGCACCTGGGGGGCGGTCCTGAGGTCGCCTTCGGCCGCGGAGGCGAGGAGGTCTGCCAGGTCGCTCTCGAGAAGGGGGAGCACCACCTCGGCCTCGGGATCCCCGAAACGCACGTTGAACTCGACGAGCGCCGGGCCGTCCGGACCGATCATCAAGCCGGCATAGAGCACCCCCCGATAGTCGACGCCTTCACGGCGGAGGGAGGCGAGGGTCGGCTCCACGATCCGGTCCATCGCCACTCCGACGGCGCTGCTGCCGGCCGACGGCACCGGTGCGTAGGCTCCCATCCCGCCCGTGTTCGGCCCGACGTCCCCCGTGCCGATCCGCTTGTAGTCCCTCGCCGGCTCGAGAGCGACGGCGCGCCTCCCGTCGCAGACGGCGAAGAGCGACAGCTCGTGCCCGGCCAGCCCCTCTTCGATGACGACCCGGCGGCCGGCCTCGCCGAAGGAGGTGCCGGAGAGCTTTCTCTCGAGGTCCGCCTCCGCCTCGGCGAGGTCGTCTGTCACGAGGACGCCCTTTCCCTGGGCGAGCCCGTCGGTCTTGATCACATATGTGCCGGGGAGCGAGCGGCAGAAGGCGAGCGCCTCGACGAGCTCCCCGGAGCTATACGACGCCCAGCGCGCCGTGGGCACCCCGGCCCGGCTCGCAAGGCTCTTCATGTAGTGCTTCGAGCCCTCGAGACGAGCTCCGTCAGCTCCCGGCCCGAAGACGAGCCTGCCCTTCTGGCGGAGGCGATCGGCGAGGCCGTCGACGAGAGGGGACTCCGGCCCGATGACGAAGAGGTCGGCCTCGATCTCCTCGGGCCGGGTCGCCGTGGACTCGAGACGGTGCCCCTCTCCCGTGCGGCCCTCGATGCCGGGATTGCCCGGGGTGGCGACGACGTCGACGCTGCGACCGAGCACCGCCGCGAGGGCATGCTCCCGCGCACCGGAGCCGACGACGCAGGCTCTCATGCGGCGAAGGATACGTACTGGTCGCGCTCCGGCCCGACGCCTACGAAGCCGACGGGCACCCCCGTGAGGTCTGCCAC
>JASHRK010000232.1 GCA_030037405.1 Acidimicrobiales bacterium
CGCTCCTGCGATTACGACGCGCTCGAACGAGGTCATCCTCCCGGTCGCCGGCGGTAGAGCAGCCTCCTAAGCGAGCCCACCCGCCGCGAGGCAAGAGTCACGGACGGCTCAGCTCCACGAGCCACCGTCTGTACTCGACCGAGACCGAGTCGGCGCCGCGCACGTGCATCTCCACGCTCAGGTCCCGCGAGAGATGCTCCGGCCGCTGCGACTCGACGATCGGCTTGTCCTGCTCGAGGATCCTCGCCTCGAAGTCCATCAGGTAGGCGTCGTGCTCCGGCTCGCGGGCGAAGTCCCTCGCCTGGAACCAGAAGCTCCGGACCGACCTCGGCCCCATCGGGCAGGCGGCCATCATGAGGATGTAGCGACGCCCGTTGGGGAATGTCCGCTTCAAATGGATGGTGCCCGGCATCGTGAGCCGGTACTCGTTGAGCACGTTCATGGTGCCGGCTTCGATGCCAAGCAGCTCTTTTTTGTGGGTCTCGCCAGGTTCGCTGACGACCCGCTCGAAACGGAGCATCGCTCCGTCCCGCCACACCTCGGTGTCCTCTACCCTCGGGTTGTCCCGGCTCCCGAGAACCTTGTCGTGGACGAAGGCGAAGTGGGAGAAGTCGACGAAGTTCTCCATCCTGCGCGGAGCACTCGTCGCCCAGTCGTAGGTGGGGCCCTCGAGGACGCGGAAGTCCGCGTCGTCGAGCTCGGGGAGCTCCGGTAGATCGAACAGTGGCGACTCCTCGAGGCAAACCCAGACGAGGCCGGCCTGCTCGGCAGCGGGGAAGCTGCGCAGCACGGCGTTGATCCTGCCCGAGAGCTCACGACGTGCCGGGACGTCGACACAGCGCCCGTCGGCGTCGTATGCCCAACCGTGGTAGGCGCAGCGCAGGCAGTCGTTCTCGATCGTGCCCAGGGAGAGAGCCGAGCCCCGGTGAAGGCAGAGGTCCGGGAATGCGCGTACCGCGCCAGCAAGGCGTGCGATCACGAGGTCCTCCCCAAGTAGCCGGACGCGTTGTGGCCGGTCGAGGACCGCGCTCGTATAGGCAACGGGATGCCAGAACTTGCGAAACGCCGCGTAGAGGGCGGCTTCGCCGGCGACGTCGAGCTCGTTTCTTGCCGCCACCTCAGTTGCCATGCCTCTGCCCCATTCCCATTCGGCTCTCCCGTCTTGCTCAGCTGAAGTAGATCCCGCCGTTCACGTGGACCGACTGCCCGGTCAGGAAGTCCGACCCTTCGCCGGCGAGAAACACGGCCGCTCCCACCATGTCCTCGGGCACCTGGGTCCGCTTCAGGCATCGCTGCGAGATGGCGAGGTCGTTCGCCGCCGGCTGGCGTGCCGTGATCTCGTCGTCCGGGATGAGATCGGGCACGAGCGTGTTGACCCGGATCCCATCGTCGCCCACCTCCCGAGCGAGCGACCTGGTAAAGCCGATGATGGCCGACTTGGACGACACGTAGTGGAGGAACCCCGGCACGCCCTTCCAGCAGGTCGTCGACGAGATGTTGATGATCTTCCCGTACTTGCGGGCCTTCATGTACGGGTAGACGGCTCTTGCACACAGCCACGACCCGCGAACGTTCACCGCGAAGGCGAGGTCCCACTCCTCGAGGGTGATATCGCTGAAGGGCCCCACGGTTGCCTTCTTGAAGAAACCGGCGTTGTTCACCAAGACGTCGATCTTCCCGAACTGATCGGCGGTCGCCTCTGCCATCGCCTCGGTGGAGCCTGCCTCGGCAACGTCGACCCGGACGCCAAGCACCGGCGCGCCGAGCGCGGCGAGCTCCTTTTCCACTGTGGAGGTGTCGTTCATGTCGGCGACCACGACGGAGGCGCCTTCATCCGCAAACGCAAGGCAGTAGGCGCGGCCGATCCCTTGTGCTCCGCCCGTCACGATCGCAACTTTCCCCTCGAGTGATCGCACCCTTCCTCCCTCTTGCTCTCGTCGCTCGTGCTGCTCTCGTCGCCCCCTATGCCGAGAGAAAGCGCCCGAGCGCCTCGCCGAGTGGTTCGGGAGCATCGACAGGCACCACGTGGGACGCCTCTTCGATCTCCACGATCGTTGAACGGCGAATCGCCGCGGCCATCTTCTCCATCACTGGCGCCCGCACGAAGCTCCGGCCGGCGTGGACGAGGAGAGTGGGCGTCTCGATCACGCCTAGCTCGCCCCAGTGGTCGTCGGAGCGGAAGGGCCAGCGCTCGAAGAAGTACGGGTCGTGCTTTGGGACAAGGCAGCCCGAGGACGCTGGCCGCGTGCCCATTCTCGCCATCACCTCGACCATCGAGTCGGGAGCGCGCGGGTTGTTCTTCCTTTCGAAGGCCACGGCCTCCGCGAGCCCGTCGAACGAGCGCGGTCGGGGGAGGATCTCGGTCTCCCCCTGCTCGAAGGAGGGCTCGACATCGACGATCGCGAGACGACGGAGACGGTCTGGGTGGAGGCTGGCGAACTCGAGGGCTACGAGCGCTCCCCAGGACGAGCCGACGAGATCCACCACACCAAGCTCCAGCCCTGCGAGGACCTGCTCGAGATCGGCGACATGCTCGGCAGTGGTGTACTCCTGTTCGCCCGACCACCCGCTGTCGCCATGCCCACGCATGTCCAGGGCAACGACCCTCTCACGGCCCCGGAGAACCCGGGCGACGTCGTGCCAGGCCCAGGCGTGCCCCGTGACTCCGTGCAGGCAGACCGCCACCTGCCCTTCCCCACCGAAGTCGAGCAGGTGAAGAGAGAGCCCGTCGCGCTCGGCCCAGCCGTGGCGCACAGCGAGGAGGGCGCTCACAGGACCGGGTCTCGGCGAGAGCTCTCAGGGCGCAATAGAGATCGCCTCCATCGGGCAGCAGGCGACGGCCGACTCGATCAGTTCGAGCGTCTCCGGCAGGACCCCCTCGTCCTTCACGACGAGGGCGCCTGCGTCGTCAAGCTCGAAATTGGCCGGCGCGATCGACGTGCACATGCCCGTGGCGGCACAGCGCTCCCTGTCGATTACGATTCGCATGCCGGTCCGGATGCAGTGAGGTAGCGACGGCTTGTCGAGCTTCTCTCGTCGACGAGAGAGCAGACCAACGAACGACCCGGCCTGGACCTGTGGGGCAAGCTTCGCGTCCACTTATGATCCACTAGCTCAATATAATCCTGGCCGCTTAGGACGACAACCATGAGAACAGCCGGCGTATGACAGAAGTGGCCCGACGCGAGAGCTCGGACGAGAAGGACTCGCTCGCCGCCCTTCGCGACGACGGCGAGGACCTGGCTCTTGCGATCGGGAGGGTGCTGAGGGAAGCACGCCAGCAGGAGAGGCTCACGCTTCAGCAGCTCGCGAGCGCGACAGGTCTGTCACAACCCTTCATCAGCCAGATCGAGCACGGCCACTCGATGCCCAGCCTCTTGAGCCTGCACCGTCTGGCGGAGGCCCTCGGCACGAGCGCCCATGCGCTCCTCGCCAAGACGGCCCGCGGCGAGGTCAGCATCGTGCGTGCCGGTGAACCGCCCCGTTTCGAGCTCACGGAAGTAGAGGGCGAGGTGACCGAGCACATGGTCGTGGTCGGCGACTACAAGCTCCGGGGCGCCTACGTGGTGGCGGCACCGGACGCCAGGCAGCAGGACTTCCTGCAGCACGACGACGACGAGCTCTTCCACGTCATCTCGGGAACGCTCGAGGTGGAGCTCGGTACGATGCGGAGAGAGATACTGCGGCGCGGAGACACCATCACCTTCAAGGCGAACATCCCGCACAGGTGGCGGGCAACCGGTCGTAAGAGCTGCACCTTCCTCATCGTCGCGACCCCTGGATCGTTCTAGTCGGTCTTGGGTGAGGTCCAGTAACCGTCGAAGACGGCGAGGGCCTCTTCCTCGAGGTTCGGTCCGAGCACCTCCACCTTGCGCTGTCCTCGGGCAAAGACCTCCCGGCAGGGAAGGTCCATCGTCGGATTGTCCGGATGGTTCCCCGTGAGCGCCTTGAGGTCGCGCTCGCGGAGACCGAAGACGACCCGGCCTATGCCCGACCAGTAGACGGCTCCGGCGCACATGGCGCAGGGCTCGGCGCTCGTATAGAGGGTGAAGGATGCAAGCTCGGGCGGTGCCCAGCGCTGTGACGCCCGGCGCACGGCGGTCGTCTCCGCGTGGCCGGTGGCGTCGCGCACCGGGACGAGACCGATGTTGCCCTGCTCGACGGCGACGTTGTCCTCACCGTCCACGATGAGGCAGCCGAAAGGCAGGTTGCCCTCCTCCCTCGCCCGGAGCGCCACCCGAAACGCAGCCCGGAGATGGCTCTCGTCCCTCTTGCTGAGAGCTGTCATGTGCCATCCTCTCCTGGCCTTCTCTGTCAGCCGGAGCACCGTTGCCCTTGGCAGCGGAGTCGCTACGACCTCAGGAACCCCGAGCCCCGCGGCGCCTCCTTCGAGGCAGGCTAGGCCGGCGGAGTCTCCGCCAACGACAGCAGCTCGGCGGCAGGGAGCTCCTGGCCAAGGACGTGGTCGGCCGTGTACTCGGGTGTCTCCTCCCGCTCCTTGCGAACCTGACGGAAGGCGAGGACGAGATAGATGACCCCCGCCAGACCACCGCCGAAGAAGATGTCGAAGTCCGAGCCGGACACGCCGCCGACGCGGGAGGCGATCGGTCCGACGTAGGCCGGGTAGGCGTTCAACCACAAGAAACAACACACCGTCCCGACCACCTGCGCGATCACGGCAGGCATGCGGAAACCATTGTTGCTCCAGTAGAGCCCCGACCCGACCTTGAAGAGCGACGGCGGGTCGTAGCGGTTGCGGCGCAACGCGAGGTCGGTCAGGAA